>CALUTX010000204.1 GCA_944323815.1 uncultured Parabacteroides sp.
CACCTATCCGAACGAGTCGCCCCGCCAACTGGTGCAGGCTACGCATACATTGGTCGAAGGGTTGGAAGAGGAAGAAACGGCCGACACCTTCCTCACGCCGCTCCTGTGCAGTTGGCTCCTGTTCGCCATCGTCCTGCTTCTGACGGGATGGGAAGGGCGCAAACGAACCTACTGGCGGGTGGTCGACTGCCTGTTGTTTTTCCTTGCGGGATTGGCAGGCGTCGTGCTCTTCTTTCTCAGTTTCATTTCGACCCATCCGTGTATCTGGCCCAACTGGAACATCGTCTGGCTGCACCCCTTCCATTTAGCGGCCGTCATTTTATTTGCCCTAAAAAAGTTAAGAAAAGTGGCAGATTACTATCATTTTATTAACTTTGCCGCGCTTACGCTGATGCTGGTCTGCTGGAATTTCATTCCGCAGCATGTAAACCCGGCATTTATCCCGCTGATAGCAAGCCTGTGGCTGCGCTCGGGGTACGGCGTATATAGAAAAATATGGAATATCGGGTACGGAAAATATTAACATCACTCATCGCCATTCTGGCGGCAACCAATTTGGACGCACAGAACAATGTGCCCAAACTCGTCGTGTACATCACGGTCGACCAACTGCGCGGCGATTACATTGAGTATTTTTATAATACATTCGGCGAACGGGGCTTCAAACGGTTGCTGAACGAGGGATTGGTTTACCACAACATCCGATTCGAGTTTACCAACATCGACGAAGCCAACGCGCTGGCCACGCTGTTTACCGGGAGCAACCCGAACCTGAACGGCATCCCCTGCAAATACCAATATGATTTCGAAAAGGGGAAAGAGACTTCCATCTTGAACGACCCGGATTACATCGGAAACTACACCAAAGAGCACTATTCGCCCCGCAACCTGATGAGTTCTACCATCGGCGACGAACTGAAAATCGCTTCCAAAGGGAGAAGCGACGTCTATTCGATTGCGCCCAATGCGGAAAGTGCAATTCTCTCTGCCGGACATGCAGCGAACGGCGCCTTCTGGATGGACGATTACAATGGAAAATGGGCGACCACGACCTATTACAAAGGAATACCGTGGTATGTAGACCGATACAACAACGGGCCGGAATCGCTGTCCGCACGGCTGGAGCAGATGGTGTGGACGCCTTCACTGCCGCTGGATCGCTTCAATGCGTTTCCGTATGTGTTGGACGACCTCCCGTTCAAATATACATTCAAGGAAAATACCAACGAATGTTTCTTCAACCTGAAGACGTCGCCTTTCATCAATAAGGAGGTCAATCGCTTGGCGCTTCAGTTCCTCGAATATGGGGCTTTCGGTTCGCGCACGTGTCCCGACCTGCTGGCAATCACCTACTACGCCGGCAATTATCGGGGAAACATGAACAAAGAATATACCCGCGAGATACAAGATACCTACTACCAACTGGACAAAGATTTGGAGCAGTTGCTGGACAAAATCGACCAGAAAGTGGGCTTGCAAAACACGCTCATCGTGTTTACCGGCTCGGGGTATTACAAAAGCGAGGAGACCTATCCGGACGGGATGCAACTGACGAACGGCGAGTTCCATCCGAAACGGTGCGTCGCCCTGCTCAATATGTATCTGATGGCGCTCTACGGACAGCAGACCAACTGGGTCACGGGCTTCTATAACAGCCAGATTTACCTGAACAGGAAGGCCATCGAAGACGCGAAGTTGAATTTGACCGAAATACAGGAAAAAGCAGCCGACTTTTTGCGCGAGTTCAGCGGCGTACAGTTTGTTGCAACGGAAAATTTGATTCGGCAAGGTGTCTGGAACGAAAGTACCTCCAAATATTTACGCGGGACGCACCTCGCTCATCGGGGTGATTTGATTATCGAGTTGCAACCGGGGTGGACCTTCAATAACGACGACGAGAAGGTTAAACAAGCAGATACTCAAACAAAAGTCATACGAAACAATGCGGTGCTCACTCCTTTGGTTTTCATGGGTAACGGCATCAAACCCGAACGCATTTACCGCGAAGTGAAAGCGACGGAGGTCGCCCCTACCGTCACGCACGTATTGAGAATCCGGCCACCTAATGCAGCCGGCAGCCTACCGCTTCCGGAATTAATTGACAATTGACAATGAACAATGGACAATTGATAATTGACAATTGACAATTAATCAAAAGATACAAACACTATTTATATAACAACAAATAAACAACAATACAACACAACAATAAATTAGTAACCATTCAATTGCAATCGGCCATTGCATTGTCAATTGTCCATTGTCAATTGCCAATTAAATAAATTATGGGATTCAATGAATTTATGACCAAGCTGTTCGGCAACAAGTCGCAGCGAGACCTGAAAGAGATAACTCCGTATGTAAACAAAATCAAAGCGGTGTATCCGTCCATCCAGCAGCTTTCGAACGACGAACTGCGGGCGAAAGTGGATGAAATCAAGCAACGCATCCAAGACTATGTAGCCGATGAACGCGCCAAAGTGGAAGAACTCCGCAAAGGTATCGACGACAAGGAGCTGGAAGAACGCGAAGCCATCTGGGCGGAAGTAGACAAAATCGAAAAGACCATCACAGATAAGATGGAGGTGGTTTTGGAAGAGGTGCTTCCGGAAGTATTTGCCATCGTCAAAGATACGGCCCGCCGTTTTGCAGAAAATGAAACCATTATCGTAACGGCCAATGATTTCGACCGTGATTTGGCTGCCAAACATGATTTCGTGGAAATCGACGGTGACAAGGCGATTTATCATAACCATTGGATGGCGGGCGGTAACGAAATCACGTGGGATATGGTACACTACGACGTGCAGCTGTTCGGTGGCGTCGTCCTGCACAAAGGAAAGATTGCGGAAATGGCGACCGGTGAAGGTAAAACGCTCGTGGCCACACTGCCAGTCTTCCTGAATGCTTTGACGCGCAACGGTGTGCATGTGGTGACAGTCAACGACTACCTGTCCAAACGTGACTCGGAATGGATGGGCCCGTTGTATATGTTCCACGGGCTTTCGGTCGACTGTATCGACAAGCACCAGCCGAACTCCGATGCCCGCCGTGCCGCCTACAATGCCGACATTACATTCGGGACAAACAACGAATTCGGTTTCGACTACCTGCGCGACAACATGGCCATCAGCCCGCGCGACTTGGTACAGCGCAAACATAACTATGCCATCGTCGACGAGGTCGACTCGGTGTTAATCGACGATGCGCGTACACCTTTGATTATCTCCGGCCCGATTCCACGCGGCGAAGAGCAGTTGTTCGAACAGTTCCGCCCGAATGTGGAAATCGTCTATAATGCACAAAAGGATCTTTGTAATAAATTTTTGATTGAGGCAAAAAAGAAGATGGCCAGCGACGACCCGAAGGTTGTCGAGGAGGGAACCATCCAACTCTACCGATCTTTCAAGGGACTTCCCAAGAACAAAGCATTGATTAAATACTTGAGCGAACCGGGTATCAAGGCACAAATGCTGAAGACGGAAGAATATTTTATGTCGGAAAACATGCGCCACATGCACGAAGCCACCGACGAACTCTATTTCGTCATCGACGAGAAGAACAACAGCGTGGAGCTGACCGACAAAGGTATCGACCTGCTGACCGGCAAGACTGACGACCCACAGTTCTTCGTCCTGCCCGATATCACCGCCCAGCTTTCCGAACTGGAGCACATCCCGAACGAAGAGGAGCGGCAGGCAAAGAAAGACGAACTACTCGCCAACTATTCTGTCAAGAGCGAACGCGTCCATACCATCAACCAGCTGCTAAAAGCCTACACGCTGTTTGAGAAAGACGACGAATATGTGGTCATCGACAACAAAGTGATGATTGTCGACGAGCAGACGGGCCGTATCATGGAGGGACGCCGCTATTCGGACGGCCTGCACCAAGCCATCGAAGCGAAAGAGCGCGTCAAGGTGGAAGCCGCTACGCAGACCTTCGCAACCATCACGCTCCAGAACTATTTCCGTATGTACCACAAGCTGGCCGGTATGACCGGTACGGCTGAGACAGAAGCCGGCGAATTCTGGGACATCTATAAACTGGACGTTGTCGTCATCCCGACCAACCGTCCGATTGCCCGTATCGACATGAACGACCGCATCTACAAGACGAAGCGGGAAAAATACAATGCCGTCATCGAAGAGATTGTGAAGCTGACCGAAGCCGGACGCCCGGTATTGGTCGGTACGACCTCCGTCGAGATTTCGGAATTGCTGAGCCGCATGTTGAAGATGCGCAACATCAAACACAACGTCCTGAACGCAAAATTGCACCAGAAGGAGGCAGAAATCGTCGCGCAGGCGGGACAAACCAGTACGGTGACCATCGCCACCAACATGGCAGGTCGTGGTACCGACATCAAGCTCTCGCCCGAAGTAAAAGCGGCAGGCGGTTTGGCCATCATCGGTACGGAACGGCATGAGAGCCGCCGCGTAGACCGCCAGCTCCGGGGTCGTGCCGGTCGTCAGGGAGACCCGGGTTCGTCCGTATTCTTTGTTTCGCTCGAAGACGACTTGATGCGTCTGTTTGCCTCCGAGAAGATTGCCGGACTGATGGACAAACTGGGCTTCAAAGAGGGCGAAGTGTTGGAACACAGCATGCTGAGCAAGTCTGTCGAACGGGCGCAAAAGAAAGTGGAAGAAAACAATTTCGGTATCCGTAAGCGCCTGCTGGAATACGACGACGTGATGAACTCGCAACGTAACGTGATCTATACGCGTCGCCGCCACGCCCTGATGGGTGAACGCATCGGCATGGACGTGCTGAACACGATCTATGATACTTCGGTCGCCATCGTCGACCAACATGCCGACAGCGGCGACTATGAAGGCTTCAAGCTCGAACTGTTCAAGACCTTCGCGATGGAAAGCCCCATCACGGAAGAAGAATTCAAAAGCGCGAAGGCCGACAAACTGGCCGACCAGCTGTTCGAAGCCGCCTTGCAGCAGTTCAAACGCCACATGGAGCGCATGGCACAAGTGGCCATGCCCGTCATCAAGCAGGTCTATGAGAACCAAGGTGCGATGTATGAAAACATCTTGA
>CALUTX010000205.1 GCA_944323815.1 uncultured Parabacteroides sp.
CTTTGCTCACCTCTTCTGCTGTACCGGCGGAGGGAAAGTTCTGGAATGCTTGCTCGTATTTGTTTGTGTGAAGATTCTCAGGATCATCTTTGTAGATGAAGCCGTGTCCTTGGGATAAATCGGAGTAGTTTGCCATGATTTCTTATAGTTTTGTATTGTTTATATGTCGTTCTTTATCTCGGTTGGTTTTCTTTTGCAGATTTTTCTCGAATGCGGCGGTCAGGTCGATGCCTGTTTGGTTGGCCAAACAGATAAGCACCCATAAGACATCCGCCATTTCATCGCCTAAATCGCGATGTTTGTCGCTTTCTTTGAACGACTGTTCACCGTACGTACGGGCCATGATGCGTGCCAATTCGCCCACTTCTTCCGTCAGGATGGTCATGTTGGTGAGTTCGTTGAAGTAGCGAACGCCGTAGGTTTTAATCCAGTTGTCAACCGTTTCTTGTGCCTGTCTGATTGTTATTTCATTCATTGTTGTTTATTCTTTGTTTTGTGAATCAATCCATATCGTGACAGGTCCATCGTTCAGCAACTCGACCTTCATGTCGGCACCGAATGTGCCTGTTTCGACTGCTTTGCCGAGCTGTAACCCCATTTCATCGCAAAATGCTTCATACATCGGGATGGCTGTCTCCGGTTTGGATGCGTGAATGTATGAAGGGCGGTTTCCTTTTTTTGTGGAGGCATGTAGTGTAAACTGGCTTACGACGAGAATCTCTCCTTCAATCTCGATGACGGAACGATTCATCACCCCGTTCTCGTCGTCAAAGATTCGGAGATTGGTAATCTTTCGACACAGCCATTCGATATCCTCTTGCGTGTCGCGGTCTTCAATGCCGACCAAAACAAGCAGGCCTTTCCCAATTTTGGATTTCAACTGTCCGTCAATCGTGACGGAGGCGTGTTGTACGCGTTGAATTAATGTTCTCATGTTCCCTTTTTTAGTCCGTTTATTAATGTATGCGCTTTGGCTTCTCCGATGACGGCTTTCAGCTCATCAAAATCGGCTTCGCGGATGCGTTTGACACTTTTAAAGCGGTGTAAAAGTAATATTTTTGTTTTTTCTCCAATCCCTTTTATGGTATCTAATTCAGATTTTGTTTGATTTTTACTGCGTTTGTCTCGATGAAAAGTGATAGCGAAGCGGTGTACTTCGTCTTGTATTTGTGTGAAGAATTTGAACATGTAACTTTGTATCGGCATGCCGATGGTTTCGGGTGGAAAACCGTAAAGCAACTCCGAAGTCCGATGTTTTCCGTCTTTAGCCAATCCTGCAATCGGGATGTCGAGGTGTAATTCATCTTGGATGACTTCGCGGACCATTTCCATTTGCCCTTTTCCGCCATCTGTAATGATTAAATCGGGTAGGGGAGATTCCTCTTCTATTGCTCGTTTATAACGGCGTCTGACAACCTCTTTCATGGATGCATAATCGTCCGGTCCGACTACAGTTTTGATGTTGTATTTGCGGTAATCTTTTTTAGAAGGTTTCGCCATTTTGAAGACGACACAAGCTGCGACTGCGTCACTCCCTTGTATATTTGAATTATCAAAACATTCGATGTGTGCCGGCAGTTTGGGCAGGTGCAATGTGTCTTGTATCTCTTTTAATAGGCGCGTACTTCGCTGTTCGGGGTTTAGTTTTTCGGCTTGTTTGAGTTTGTCCACTTTGTATTGTTTGACGTTCATTTCTGAAAGTTCCACCAATTTCTTTTTATCTCCCCGTTGCGGGACGGTAATGGTTATGTTTTCCAAGGCAATGTCTAACGGGAAGGGGACAATGATTTCGCGTGCTGTACTTTTGAAACGGTTTCTCATTTCGATAATGCCTAAGCTGAGCAACTCTTCTTTGCTCTCATCCAACCGCTTTTTATATTCGAACGTATAGGCTTGCACGATGGCCCCATTTCCGATGTGCATGTAATTGATGTACGCCGATTGTTCGTTTTCTGCCAAAGAAAATACATCAATGTTGTGAAGCATGGGTGTGACGACGGTTGATTTGGAGCGGTAATTTTCAATCACGTCATATTTCTCTTTTATTTTCTGCGCCTCTTCAAACCGTAATTCTTGTGCCAACGACTGCATTTCTTCATACAGATGTTTGCTGATTTGCGAGATATTTCCTCTCAAAATCTCCTTTATTTCGGAAATGTTTTGTTGGTATTCCTCTAACGATTGCAACCCTTCGCACGGTCCTTTGCATCGTTTGATGTGATATTCGAGGCAAACTTTGTAGCGTCCTTCTGCAATACTTTCCGGCGAAAGCGGGTATTTACATGTGCGCAGAGGATACAATTCTTTGATCAGTTGAAGCATCACTTTGGCGGTGTAGACAGACGGATAGGGGCCGTAATAACGGGAACCGTCGCGTACAATGTTACGCGTCTGGAACACTCGCGGGAAGTATTCATTCTTGACGACGATGGAGGGATAAGTTTTGTCGTCTTTCAGGAGCACGTTGTAGCGCGGACGATACTGTTTAATCAAATTGTTTTCGAGCAGGAGCGCATCTTCTTCCGTATCGACAACGAAATATTTGATGTCGCGTATTTGTTTTACCAGCACGCGCGTTTTGTTGCTTTCCGGCTCTTTGTTGAAATAAGAAGAGACGCGCCGTTTCAGGTTTTTGGCCTTACCGACGTAGATGATAGTCCCTTTTTCGTCAAAGTATTGATAGCAGCCGGGCGATTCGGGGATGACCGAAAGAATGTTCTTGATATGTTCTTCTTTTGTGCTCATTGTTTTTGCTTAACAGCTCCTTTTTCAGTCTTTTGCCTCTCTTTGGTTAAAGCAAATGTTTCACGTGGAACAATTGCGATTATCGCCCGAGCATCACCAGCAGGATGTTGATGTCGCTGGGCGAGATGCCTGGAATGCGGCTCGCTTGCGCGATTGTCTCCGGATTTATTCTCGTCAGTTTTTGCCGAGCTTCTGTCGAAAGCGATAAGATGGAATTATAATCGAACTTATCTTTGATATGGATATTCTCCAGCCGGTTTATCTTTTCGGCAATAATCTGTTCGCGGCGAATGTAGCCACTGTATTTGATAAGGATTTCCGCCGCTTCGATAATCTCTTCTTTGCGCGGGTCCTGAATCCGGTCCAATACTTCACGGAAGTCGGGGACAAATTCGGCGAGGTTTTCCAATGTAATTTGCGGACGGGGAATCAGCTCGATGAGTTTACATCCGTGCGAAAGGGGTGTGGTGCCCAATGCCTCCAGATGGGAATTTATCTGTTGGGGCTTGACGGAATAATTCTTCACAAAAGCGATGATGGCGTCCCGGCATTCTTTTTTCTTTGTCAACAATTCATATCGGTCTTGTTTGGCCAATCCGATTTGATAAGCCTTTTCGGTCAACCGCATGTCGGCGTCGTCTTGCCGGAGCAGGATGCGATATTCGGCGCGTGACGTAAACATCCGGTACGGCTCGTCTACGCCTTTCGTGACAAGGTCGTCAATCAAGACGCCGATGTAGGCTTCGTCCCGCCCGAGCGTGAAGGGTGTTCCACCGTGACAGTTGATATGCGCGTTGATGCCGGCAATCAACCCTTGTCCGCCCGCCTCTTCATACCCCGTCGTGCCGTTAATCTGTCCGGCGAAGAAAAGATTACGGATTTGCTTCGTCTCCAAATTGTGATGCAATTGCGTCGGGTCAAAGAAATCATATTCGATGGCGTAGCCCGGACGATAAATCTGCACGTCGCGGAAGGCCGGGATTTGCTGCAACGCTCGCAATTGGATATCCAGCGGGAGAGAGGAAGAAAAACCGTTCAGGTAATATTCTTGCGTGGTTTCGCCTTCCGGTTCCAAGAAGAGTTGATGCTGCGGTTTGTCGGCAAAGGTGACAATCTTGGTCTCGATACTGGGACAATAACGCGGGCCGATACTTTTTATCTGTCCGTTGTACAGCGGCGAGTCGGGGAGGCCTTCGCGTAAAACGGCGTGGCAAGCCTCGTTGGTGAAGGTCGTCCAGCAACTCAGTTGTTTCAAGACGCGCTTAGAGGTATCCAAGAAAGAAAACTTATGAAAGTCGTTTTCACCGGGCTGTTCCGTCATTTCTTCAAAGTGAACGCTACGGGCATCGATGCGCACGGGCGTACCGGTTTTCATCCGGTCGGATTGGATTCCCAGCGAAACCAATTGTTCGGTCAGTCCGGTCGAAGCCGGTTCGGCGACGCGTCCACCGCGAATCTGCACGCGCCCGATGTGCATCAATCCGTTCAAGAAGGTTCCGTTGGTCAGCACAACGCATCGAGCACGAAATTCGACGCCCAAACGGGTTTTGACGCCACACACGCTTTTTTGGTCCGATGACAACAATAGCGTTTCCACCGTATCTTGCCAGATGGAAAGGTTGGGGAGATTTTCCAAAATGCCGCGCCAGCATTCGATGAAACGGGCACGGTCGCTTTGCGCGCGCGGACTCCACATGGCGGGTCCTTTGCTGCGGTTCAGCATCCGAAACTGGATAGCGGTGCGGTCGGTCACGATGCCCATGTAACCGCCCAATGCGTCAATTTCCCGGACGATTTGTCCTTTGGCGATACCACCGACGGCGGGATTGCAACTCATCTGTGCGATTTTGTTCATGTCCATGGTGATCAAAAGCGTCTTCGACCCCAAATTGGCTGCCGCGGCAGCGGCTTCACATCCGGCATGTCCGGCTCCTACAACGATTACATCATAATTAAAAGTCATGCTCTTGCCTCTCTTGATTTCTTTTCCCTGCAAAGATACGCAGCTTTGCGCAGATTAGGATGCGCTTTCGGGGGATTTCCCCTCCGGGTAAATGAAATTAGCCTTGGGCTGGGCATGAACTAATCGGCTCACAGCCGTGAGCCGTATGAATCACACTTGTGAGCCGATCGAATCACACGGGTGAGCCGTACGGCTCACATGCGTGAGACGATTAGTTTCTGCCGTCGTTTGGAACAAAAGGTAGTGGGAAAATGAATTTTTTGTTACTTTCTGTCAGCATTACTTGCCGCATCCCGTAATTTTTGTTACGTTTGCGATTTTACTATTTCAAG
>CALUTX010000206.1 GCA_944323815.1 uncultured Parabacteroides sp.
GTGTACAAATCCTGCGGCGCCAGATAGAAAATCCATTCGCCCTGCATATAGCCATTCAAGATATTGAACACAATCCCCATCCACATAATCCCCACAGGCATCTTGCTTTTCCCTTTCATCAACAAGGGAAAAATAAAAGAGCGCTGGAAATAATGCAACTCGAAAAGCAGGAATAGCAGCAACGGGACAAGCTCGAACCGCCGTTCCGAGCCGTACCAAAGCGCGAACATCACGATAAACACCGGCACTTCCATGCAAACCCACGCCACTTTGTTCGAAATTGGGAATCCCCATTTCTTATCGAACAACATGCCATACCCCGCCTCCACGAAATAGAGCGCGACAAACACGATGCCGGCAATCACCGCCATCACAATCAGAAACCATGTAAAATATTCAATCGTCATACTTCAAAATGCTTATCCATTTTTTCCTTCCTGTTAATTTGATTTTCCTCCCGGGAAAACCGTTCTCTGCCTATTAAAACCCCACAAAGATAATGTTACTCAACCGATTTCTCCCCTTTTTTATTCTTTTTTTGTCATTTTCGCTTCCATAGGCATTTTTCGGATATTCCCAACCCGGCACTTTCCTTTTTCCTCACAAAAAAGGGGACACGCCCAACGGCGCATCCCCTTTCACTCACACGCAAACAATCTATCACTTACGACTTAACCAACCATTTGTTTCTACTCCTTTTATATCACTTGTCCCCGTGCATCCATCTGGATGAATTGCTCCTTGCAACCCGGATACATGACCTTGATTTTATACACTTCCTGTCCTTTATTTCCAGCCATATAAGCCCCTTCAAACGTGCATCCCGCATAGGCAGAGTCTGTCCCCATCACACGCAAAACAGCATGAGGCAATTCCTGCATCTCAATCCGCCTAAACGCATCAGACGACGTTTGAACAGCAGGCACACACAAGGAGACGGACTGCTTTTTCACATCTTGCGATGCAAACACAACCATACATACGATTAATGCAACGATTCCTAAAACAATCTTTTTTATACGCTTCAACGTTTTAATCACCTAATTCTTTTTCTTTTTGTTCTCACTTTAGAGAGAAGCAAACAACGTGCCAAAACGGAAACAGGGCTCAAAACGCGCGATTTCGAAGCGGGAACGACAGACAAATGTAGAATCTTTCCATACTTTTCTGTGTAAACGCCCCACAAACGACAACAACACTTTTCAAAACAAGCGAGCCACCTGCGCGGCAAGCCGCTCCAAATAATGCGCGTCCGTCTCGTCAAAAGCGGCAAGCCGGTCGCTATCAATGTCCAACACCGCCACCACCGTTTCCCCCTGCCGAACCGGAACCACAATCTCCGAACGGGACGCCGAGCTGCAAGCAATGTGACCGGGAAACAAATCGACATCCGGCACCACCACAGTGCGTGCCTCTTTCCATGCCGTCCCACATACTCCCTTTCCATATCGGATACGCGTACATGCCACCGGCCCCTGAAACGGCCCCAACACCAAGCAATCTCCCTTGACCACATAAAAACCGACCCAAAAGAAATCGAACGTCTGCTTCAACGCCGCCGCCACATTCGCCAGATTCGCCACCACATCCGTTTCCCCGTCGAGCAACGCCCCCAACTGAGGCAACAACGCCTCATAACGCTCCTGCTTGCTTCCACCTGCAATCTGTAAATCTTCTGCCATAATCCATTAATTGAGAATTGAAAATTGAGAATTGAGAAATATTTTTACCGAGCGTGAAGCTCATTTTTTAATTCTCAACTCTCAATTTTCACTTTCACAAAAGTACATCTTTTATCCGTTCTCCGTACCTTTGCAGCATGAATAAAAGCAACTCACCTTTGATATTGGGCACGGAACGCATCAGCAAGCTGCTGACGCAATACGCCATTCCCGCCATTATCGCCATGACAGCCTCCTCGCTGTACAACATGGCAGACAGCATTTTCATCGGTCACGGAGTCGGCGCACTCGCCATCTCCGGCTTGGCACTGACCTTCCCGCTGATGAACCTCGCCGCCGCCTTCGGCTCGCTGGTCGGCGTGGGCGCCTCCACGCTGGTCTCCGTCAAGTTAGGGCAAAAAGATTACGAAGGCGCCAACCATGTATTAGGCAATGTGTTGATGCTAAACGTGCTGTTAGGACTTGCGTTTACAGTCGTCTTCCTGTTGTTCCTCGACCCGATACTCTATTTCTTCGGCGCAAGCGAGCAGACGCTCCCGTATGCACACGATTATATGGTGGTCATCCTGATAGGCAACGTCATCACGCACCTCTATTTGGGCCTGAACTCCGTCTTGCGCTCCAGCGGCTTCCCCAAGATGGCGATGTACGCGACGTTGGCCTCCGTCGTCATCAACTGCGTGCTGAACCCGCTCTTCATTTTCGGTTTCGGCTGGGGCATCAAAGGGTCGGCATGGGCAACCGTCATCTCGCAAGTCATCTCGCTGGTGTGGCAGCTTGTCCATTTTTCCAACCCGTCGCAACTCCTCCACTTCCAAAAAGGCATCTACCGGATGAAAACAGAACTGGTCAAAGGCATCCTCTACGTCGGCCTGTCGCCGTTCCTGATGAACCTCTGCGCCTGCCTGGTCGTCATCCTGATTAACCGCGGCTTGAAAGCACACGGAGGCGACATGGCCATCGGCGCTTACGGCATCGTGAACCGCATCGTCTTCCTGTTCATCATGATTGTCATGGGCTTCAATCAAGGGATGCAGCCCATTGCCGGTTACAACTACGGCGCCCGGCTTTACCCGCGCGTGACGGAAGTGACGAAGCTGACCATGAAATGGGCCGTCGGCGTGACCACGGCGGGGTTCCTCTGCTGCCAGCTCTTCCCCACCCTTATCGTCCGGATGTTCACGAGCGACGCGGAGTTGATCGCCACGTCGGTTTACGGGCTGCATGTGGTCTTCGCCGTCTTCCCGGTTGTCGGCTTCCAGATGGTCGCCACCAACTTCTTTGTCTCCATCGGCATGTCGAAGAAAGCCATCTTCCTCTCGCTGACCCGCCAAATGCTGTTCTTGGTGCCCTGCCTGCTGCTGCTTCCGCCCTGGCTGGGGACGTTGGGCGTCTGGATAAGCATCCCGATTGCCGACCTGACCGCCGCCATCGCAACCGCCATCCTCTTCCGGATGACAACCGCCCGGTTCGCAGCACAAAGCGGGAAAGACTGACAGATTCATACACAAATTTTACTTATCTTTACCGGTAACAAAAGTTCATGTAACCGGCACATCTTTTACGACACTTCCCGTCTTTTTCTTCAATCAACGACGCTGATTATATAAACACCTCCGCTGTTTGTATAATCAGCGTCGCCGTTTATAAAATCGGTGTCGTTGATTTGAAAATGTCTGCGAAGCCGAACAACTTTATATGCGATAGAACGGAAATTTTGTTCCTGGGAAAAACAAGATACCCTTGCCTGCAAAAATCTTTAAATTCCTTTCCGCATGGTTACTTATTGACCAAAACCCCGTATCTTTGTCTGCTTGAATAAATAAACGTATGGTAAGACAATCCGATTACAAAAACACAGATACATCCCGTTCGCCACGCGGGCGACGCGTGAGCGTGCAGGAGGCAAACACGCTGCTCCCCTTTTTGCTGGAGCTGCTGAAGGAACAGAGCCGGACGTCGGTCAAGGCGTTGTTGGCACACGGGCACATCGCTGTCAACGGGAACGTGACTTCCCAATTCAATACGCCGCTCGTCCCCGGAGACGAGGTGTTGATTAGCTCCAAACGAGGAAACATTTCGTTCAACAACCCGCTGTTGAACATCATCTGGGAGGACGACGACCTGATTGTCATCAATAAGAAAGAGGGACTTCTTTCCGTCGCCAGCCAACGGGTAAAAGAACGGACCGCCTATCACCTATTGAGCAACTATGTGAAGAAGATAGACCCGCGAAACAAGATTTTCGTCTTGCACCGGCTGGACCGCGACACGTCGGGGTTGATGATGTTTGCCAAGAACCAGCAGGTTCAAAAGGCCTTGCAGTCGGATTGGAACTCTGCCATCACGCGGCGGACGTATGTGGCGGTGGTCGAAGGGCGGCCGGCAAAGGATAGTGATTTGCTGGTTTCCAATCTGGTGGAGAACAAACAGATGCAGGTGTACGTCACCAACGCGGGCGACGGGAAACAGGCGATTACGCGCTATCGGTTGCTACGCAGCAACGAAGCCTATTCGCTCTTGGAGCTGGAACTCGAGACGGGACGGAAAAACCAGATTCGTGCCCAGATGCAATCCATCGGGCACTCTATCGCCGGCGATTACAAGTATGGCGCAGAGACGGACCCGACCGGCCGATTGATGCTCCATGCCCAACGGCTCTATTTCATCCACCCGGCAACGGGTAAGGAGATGCGCTTCGAAACCCGCATTCCGGACAAATTCATATCGCTCACTCAATAAACCCCTATAAAAATATGAAAAGATTCATCTATCTATACATTTTTATCTGCGCTGCCCTGTCGCTGCAAGCGCAAATCCTGCAACCGATCCAATGGGAAATCCGCCTGAATGACACGCCGACGGCGGAAAAAGAGATTTTATTTACGGCGACTGCCGAATCGGGCTGGCATTTGTATGACCAAGAGTTGCCGGAAGGGGGGCCGGTCTCGACCTCCTTCACGTTTGAGACGCTCGAAGGGGCGGAACTGGTCGGGAAGGCGACGGCTTCCGTCAGGCCGACAACCGTGTATGATGAATTGTTTGCCATGGATTTACGTTGGTACGCGGGGACTGTCACGTTCACGCAGAAAATCAAGGTGACGCAGCCTGCCTCGTTCAAGGCGGAAGGTGAGGTTGAGTTCATGGCTTGTAACGACGAGACCTGTCTGCCTCCCGAACGAGTTAGCTTTTCATTCGGGAAAAAAGACATCACCATGCCGGCGGAAACAGCAACCGAGGTGACCGCCGCCAAACAAGAAGAGCCAGCCACTGCCCAGCCGGAAGAAACGGTTGCCGCCCGTGAAGAGACAGCACCGGCAACCGGAGGCGAAAACAAAGTCC
>CALUTX010000207.1 GCA_944323815.1 uncultured Parabacteroides sp.
CTCACAAATAACATTAACGTTTACTGAACTGGAATCTCTTACGAGCTTTCGGACGACCCGGCTTCTTACGCTCAACCTCACGCGGGTCACGAGTGATGAACCCTTCTGCACGCAATGTCGCTTTGTCTTCCGGATTGATTTTTACCAGAGCACGGGCAATTGCCAATCGGGCTGCTTCAGACTGTCCTTTGAATCCTCCGCCACCCAAGTTGATTCGGATGTCATATTGTTCAGCAACGTTTAATGTATTAAGAGGTTGCTTAACGATGAACTGGAGAATTGAAGAAGGGAAGTAATTCGCCAGATCACGTTTGTTAATCGTAATCTTTCCCGTACCTTCGCTTACGAATACGCGAGCAACTGCTGCCTTACGTCTTCCTATTGCATTTACTACTTCCATTTGCGATTATTTATATGAGTTTATGTCAATTAATTTAGGCTGCTGTGCTTCGTGCTTGTGTTCGGTTCCTGCATAAACATACATGTTGTTCAGCAACTTCGCACCCAGACGATTCTTGGGAAGCATACCTTTTACTACTTTACGGAACAGACGGTCTGCACCTTTCTTTATCAAATCAGACGGTGTATACGCAATCTGTCCACCGGGATAACCGGTATATCTCAGATAAATACGATCGTTCCACTTATTACCCGTTAGAACGATTTTGTCAGCATTGATAACAATCACGTTATCGCCGCAATCCACATGCGGGGTAAAATTGGGTTTATACTTACCGCGCAAGAGCTTTGCCACTTTTGCACAAAGGCGTCCCAAAGATTGTCCTTCTGCGTCAACGATGACCCATTCTTTGTTTACTGTTGCTTTGTTTGCAGAAATGGTCTTGTAACTTAAAGTATCCACTTGCTAAAAAATTAATAAATTAATAACTCAAAAAATAGAGCTTTCTTTTTTCGCTAACGTTGTCGTTACGGACACTTGACTCAACAACGCGCTAAAAATTAAACTCTTAGTACAATTTGATAATATTCGGCTTGCAAAGGTACGGCTTTTCTCTGAAATACAAAATATTTGTGGAAAAGAAATTTAGAAAGAATTTCAGGGGACTTGTTCATGGGGAACTTCACCTTTCTTTTTCCCCGGCGGGTAAGTTGGGCTAGGCTTCAGGAAAACAGGTTTAGCTGGAAGGCAAAAATACCTAAAATTAGGTATTGTCGAATCGTGCCAAGCCCTTTACATTTGCAAAAGTAAAAAATAGAAACGGGGTTTATCATCCATGCAAGTGCAGAAAGAGGACATACGGGGCCGGGTATTGACAGTCGCCAAACGGCAATTTGAGCGGAAGGGGTATTCCAAAACCTCGATGCGCGAAATAGCCGAATTGGCGGGTGTGGGTGTCGGAAATATCTATAATTACTTCACGAACAAAGATGAATTGTTTCATGAGGTGGTTCGTCCGGTTTTGCATGCTTTGGAGGCCATGCTGCAAGCACATCACGGAATAAAGGGTGAGGATATTATGACGATGCGTTCGGAAAAATATCTGAAGGCTTGCATTGACGAATATGTTTCGCTTATCAATACCCACCACGAGTTGATGGAGATTTTGTTGTTTCGCGCGCAAGGTTCTTCACTGGAACATTTTCGCGAAAACTATACCGATCGTTCCACGGAATTGGTCAAGGCATGGTTCGTATCTATGCAGAAAAAGCATCCGCACATAAACACGTCGGTATCCGATTTCATTATCCACCTGCATACCGTGTGGATGTTCACGATGTTCGAGGAGCTATTGATGCATTCGGTTCCCCGACAGGAGATGGAAGCTATTTTGCACGATTATATTTTATTCGAAATTCAAGGTTGGAGGGCTATCATTCATATATGAAAGACAGGCATGGGCATATAAAACTGACAGTCGCATGGACTGATAAGGAGGGAATCTTCAGGAGGTTCTCTCCTTTTTTTATGAACAAATCTGAATATCGTTCATTATTAAACAAGAAAAGATATGAAACAGAAACATGAGTTTAAGAACATCGTAGCGGAAACCCTGCTTATTCCGCTTTACATGCGGGCCAAAGAGAGCCGCAGGAAACATCCTATTCTGAATGACAAGGCAGCGGAGCGTTTGGCGGATAGTCTTGAATACGATTATTCCCGTTTTGACGGGGCGAAACTGAGTGAGGTAGGCTGTGTGGTGCGCGGGTGGTATTTCGATCGGGCCGTGCAGCGGTTTGTGGAGGCACATCCTCGTCCGGTAGTCGTGAATGTAGGTTGCGGGCTGGACACCCGTTTCCAACGTATTGGAAGCGAGAAAGCTGTTTTTTATGACATGGATTTGCCGGAAGTCATTGCTTTGCGGCGAGAACTGATTCCCGAGCAACCGGGTAATCCTTATATCGCGGCTTCGCTGCTGGAGTCGGATTGGTTGGACGAGTTGCACCGGAAACATCCTGAGGATACATTTATTTTCATTGTGGAGGGGGTATTGATGTATTTTTACGAGGAACAGGTAAAAGCCTTCTTGCACAATGTGGCGAGCCGTTTCGGAGGGGGTGAGCTATGGTTTGACGTCTGTGGCACGATGATGAGTCGCCACGGCGTGAAGCCCGATTCGCTCCGTAACCACGAAGCACAAATCCGTTCCGGACTGAGTGACGGACATCTGGTGGAGCGATGGGAACCGGCTTTGCAGCTCATCGAACAGGCCAATTACATGAAGTTTTTCCGTCCGCGTTGGGGCTTTTTCTTCGGACAGTTGTTGGGGCGTATGACCCGGTTGTGCTATAAGTTCAGTTCGTTACTCGGATATAAAATCCTTTCAAAATGAGATAGAATGATGAATGAGGCAAAAAGGAAAGAAGGGTTGTCCCGACTGTTTGAAATAGCGGGGCAGAAAAAAGGGTTGCTTGTCTTGGCGGGTACATTGTCAGCAGGTAGTGCGGTATGTATGCTTGTGCCCTATTGGGCGGTTTATGAAGTGCTGAAAGAATTGTTGACACATGGAGGTAATCCGGTTTCAGTGGATGGGGTGGATATGGTTCGTTGGGGATGGATAGCATTTGGAGGGCTTATCGGTGGCTTGGTGCTGCTGTATGCAGCCCTGATGTCTTCGCATGTGGCAGCTTTCCGCATTCTCTACGGATTGCGTATCCGCCTGTCCGAACACATTGGCAGGCTTCCGTTGGGGTATCTGAACAATACGTCCACCGGAGCCATCAAGAAAACGATGGATCAGAACATCGAAAAGATAGAGGGGTTCATCGCCCATACCATCCCGGATTTGGTGAATGTGACGGCTACGGTGGCGGTGATGCTTGTCATTTTCTTTTCGTTGGATGTGTGGCTGACGGTCGTCTGCTTGGCTGTCGTGGTGTTTAGCTTGTTCCTGCAATTTTCCAATTTCATGGGGAAAAGGGCAAGGGAGTTCATGGGAATTTATTATGATGCGCAGGAGAAAATGAGTGCGTCAGCCGTGCAGTATGTGCGGGGAATGCCTGTGGTCAAGATTTTTGGGCAGAGTGTTCGCTCGTTCCGTCGGTTCAATGCCGAGATTCAGGCTTACAAGACCTTTGCCTTGAAGTGTTGTGACACCTACCAGAACGGCATGATAGCTTTTACGGTTTTACTGAATTCGATGGTGACGTTCATTCTGCCTATGGGTATTTTGTTGATGCAAGCCAATCCCCAGTCGTTGTCATTGGCGGTGGTATGGCTGTTCTTTATTATCTTGGGGCCTGGTATGGCTTCCCCCGTATATAAACTGACATTCCTGGGAGGAAACACGCGCGACATCAATGAAGGGGTGAGCCGTATCGACCGCATATTGGAAAGGCGGCCTTTGCCGGAGCTGGAACAACCGCAGACTCCTGCCACTTATGATGTCGAGTTTCGTCATGTTTCATTCGCTTATGAAAATACGGAGCAGGGCACGCGGACAGAAGCACTGCGTGATGTTAGTTTTGTTGCACCGCAGGGGGAAATAACCGCGCTTGTCGGCCCGTCTGGAAGCGGCAAATCGACAGTTGCCAACTTGATACCTCGCTTTTGGGATGTGGAACAAGGAGAGATACTTATTGGAGGTGTGGACATTCGCCAAATAGCTACGACAAAACTGATGGACATGGTATCATTTGTATTTCAAGAGACGTTCCTATTTTATGATACATTGTATGAAAACATAGCCGTTGGCTCTCCTGATGCAACAAAAGAAAAGGTGATAGCCGCTGCCAAGGCTGCCCAATGTCATGATTTCGTCGAGCAGTTGCCGCAAGGTTATGCAACAAAAATAGGTGACAAGGGCGTTTACCTCTCCGGCGGTGAAGCCCAACGGATATGCGTGGCACGTGCCATACTGAAGAATGCACCTATCTTGGTGCTGGATGAAGCCACCGCCTTTGCCGATCCGGAGAATGAACATAAGATGCAGATGGCTCTGCAATCCTTGATAAAGGACAAGACGGTTATCGTGATCGCACATCGCCTTTCGTCTGTGGTGTCTGCCAATCAGCTTGTTGTCATGAAAGAAGGGCGGATTGTGCAATGTGGCAGACATGAAGTATTGTCTGTAACAGAAGGTGTTTATAAAAATATGTGGGAAGCCTATACGAGTGCTTACCATTGGACGTTGAACAAAAACTAAAAAACAGAAAAGGAAATTATGAATGCAATTAAAAACATTACAATAGGACATACCGAACGACTTTACAAGCCTGTGGGGTTCACCATGCTTGCTAATTTGATTAATATCGTGCCATTTTGCCTTTCCATAGAAGCGATACGTATCATTTTCAGTGCATTTGACGGGAGCGGACTGCCACTCGATACTACTCGCTTGTGGTGTATATTCGGTATCATGGCTGTTTACATGCTGGCCATGGCTTTAGCGGAACGGGCTTCTTATCGTGCCAATTTCAGGGGAGCTTACGAGATGAGTGCTTCCGGACGTTTGTCGTTGGCAGAACACCTACGGAAACTTTCGCTGGGCTTCCTGTCCAGACGCGACCCCGGCGATTTGTCTTCCATGCTTATTACGGACTTCAT
>CALUTX010000208.1 GCA_944323815.1 uncultured Parabacteroides sp.
TTACTTCTTTGTCGGGCCTTCGTATATGTTCGCCCAGTGGCTGGGTACGCCCGTCCCGTTCTTGGTTCCGGTTTCGATGCTCTTTACCTTCGTTTGCGCATGGGCTTTTGCATTTGGAATCAGTAAGTTACCGGGAGCGAAATACATCATTGGATAGAAAAGAAAAATGCACTGCCATGAAACCGCTCTTCCACTGGCATAAAACGGAAGACGCACTGGCATGAAATGAAAGACGGTTCGGCAGCGGAGTGAAAACCGTTGCCGAACCGTTTTTATTGGTTGCCGAGTGGTTGTTGCTTTTCTCGGGGAGTTTATTCCAACCGATAACTGACGAAGGCGACATGCCGACTGTCGGGCGCCCACGAATTGACGTTGATGGTTCCCTGCCCGCCGAAGAGTTTGATTAACGTACGCGGTTCGCCGCCTTCGGCTGGCATGAGGCGCAGTTCGACATGCTTATTGGGAAGATGTTCGCCCGGTTCGAGGTCGCCTTTGCGATAGGTGATGAAGAGGACAAACTTCCCGTCGGGCGAGACGTGCGGGAACCACGAGTTACGGGTTTCGTCGAAGGTCATTTGTGTCTGCTCGCTTCCGTCCCGTTTCATGCGCCAAAGTTGCATTAGGCCGGTGCGGACGGAGTTGAACCAGATATAATTGCCGCAAGGCGAATATTCCGGACCGTCGTCCAGTCCTTCGGCTGTCGTTAAACGTACTTCTTCACCGCCTTCTGCCGGGATGACATAGACGTCATAATTGCCGTTGCGTTCGGCACAGTAGGCCAATTGTTGTCCGTCCGGGCTCCAACCATGCAGATAACTGGGGCCGAGCGGAGTCACAAGATGCGGTGTGCCACCTGCGAAAGGTAGCGTATAGATGCGCGATTTCCGGTCTTCTTTCGTCGCATGGCTGATGGCTATCTGTTGTCCGTCGGCAGCGATTACATGGTCGTTGTTGCAACGGGTGGCAAAGCCGGTGGGGACAACTTCCGGTTCGCCCGGCTTATCGGGCGAGATTTTGTAGAGCTTGCCGCCGCTGTTGTAGACGAGCCACTGGCCGTCGGGCGTCCAGTTAGGCGCTTCGACCCGATAAGGAAATTCTTTGACAACGGTGCGCGTACCGTTCGTTACGTCCAGTATCTCGAGAATGCTGGTTACTTGTTTGTCCTGTGCGGTCGCTATTGTTGCGACGAGGCAGGAGAGGAGGAGAGAGGAAAAGGTCTTCATGATGTTTGTAATGATTTGATTTTTATTCCAATGTATAATAATAGGTATAATCAGAATGATATTCTCTTGCGTACAAACGGTTGTTTGAATGATCAAGGAACAGATGGTCGACATTTTGACCGATGTCGAGCTTCTTCACCAATTTTCCGTTCCAGTCGAATACGTAGATGAGATGCGCATCTTCAGCTTTTTCCTTATTCGTGATGTTGATACCGTTGTATAGGGCGTAAATGCATTGATCGTCACAAACGACATTGGTAAAGCAACGATCCACCTGTTCGACGTGCTTCCTGAAGATGGAGAAATTATACGAGTCGGCAAACCGGAAACCTTTTATTTCACCTGTATGCAGGTCGATGATGTTAATCTGCGGGAGGTATGTCAAGGCTTGCACCAGTTTAGTCCGGTCGGGTTTTAGGCTACAAAAAGCAGAAAGGAACTGTCCGGGTGACAGGCGGTTGTGAGGCGAGTAGATATTTTGCCCGTTACTTTCCGGATTTTTCTTGTAGACCACATACGAGCTGATTCGAGTCTCGTCAGGCAATTGTCTTTTCTCGATAAGAGGAAGGGAAACGGTTTGTCCATCCAATGTGGTAGAAGTGGGAGGAACCAAAACTAAGACTGTATCTTTTGCCAAACGATATACTTGATTGTAGATGGATACGTGTTGGTCGGCTTCCCAATCGAGCGAAAAGACACTGTCAATAACGGTTGTTTTCTTTTCGATGGAACGAGTGATGTTCCATTGGAACAGTTCCTTTTCAGGGCCTGTATACAGCCATGTCTTCAGTTCACCGTTTTCCTTGAAAAATTTAGTTATCGTGGTGATGGTAATAGCTTCGTTAGGACCGTTTCCTTTGCGGTGGAACTCTCCGATAAGCGAATCGTTCTTTAGGTTGTAGATTTCATACGCATACTTGGCCGAATGGTTCATGGGGTAATAGAAAAGTAGGGAGTCGTAGGCAAATACAGGGCCCATGTAAATGCCTTCCATCTCTATTTTATGACGAGTTGGTGTTTCGGTGGGCACGTTTTCTTCTATCAGATAGATTTCCCCGTTAAAATAATCGTTGTCATTGTAAGAGCCGCTGCATCCTGTCAGAAAGCAGATATAAAAGAAGAAAAGAAAGAGATGTTTATGCATAGTAAATATAATGAAGTGGGTCAGTACATTTAGGTGTGGCAGCGTGCCATTCCCGATTGTAGGAAATGGCACGTTTCCACCTGTCTTATACATTAAACCTAAAGTGCATGATATCTCCATCCTGCACGATATATTCTTTGCCTTCGACGTTCATCTTGCCCGCTTCCTTGACGGCGGTTTCCGAGCCGTAGGCGATGTAGTCTTCATATTTGATGACTTCGGCGCGGATGAAACCTTTCTCGAAATCGGTGTGAATGACGCCTGCACACTGCGGGGCTTTCCAGCCTTTGTGGAAAGTCCATGCGCGCACCTCGTCCGGACCGGCGGTCAGGAAGGTTTGCAGGTCGAGTAGCTTGTAAGCAGCTTTGATCAGGCGGTTCACACCCGATTCTTCCAGCCCGATTTCCTGTAGGAACATCTGCCGTTCGTCGTACGTCTCCAGCTCGGCGATTTCGCTCTCAATCTTGGCGGCCACGACCAGAATCTCCGCCCCCTCATCCTTGACGGCTTCGCGGACAGCCTCGACATAGGCGTTCCCGCTGACGGCACTTGCCTCGTCGACGTTGCAGACATAAAGCACCGGTTTGGCAGTCAGGAGGAACAGGTCGTGGGCGATGCGTTCCTCGTCTTTCGTCTCGAAGGTGACGGTGCGGGCGCTCTTTCCCTGCTCGAGTGCCGCTTTATATTTGCAAAGCACCTCGTAGGTGGCTTTCGCCTGCTTGTCGCCGCCCGTTTGCGCCTGCTTCTGCACTTTGGCGATGCGGCTCTCGATGGTTTCGAGGTCTTTGATTTGCAGTTCGGTGTCGATGATCTCCTTGTCACGAACGGGATCGACACGCCCGTCTACATGCACGATGTTATCATCGTCGAAACAGCGGAGGACGTGCAAAATCGCGTCCGTCTCGCGGATGTTGGCAAGGAACTTGTTGCCCAAGCCTTCGCCCTTGCTGGCGCCCTTGACCAGCCCGGCGATGTCGACAATCTCGACCGTTGTCGGGATGACACGTTGTGGATGTTCGATTTCTGCCAGCTTGTTGAGCCGTTCGTCGGGGACGGTGATGACGCCCACGTTGGGTTCGATGGTGCAGAACGGGAAGTTGGCAGACTGTGCCTTCGCGTTCGATAAACAATTGAAAAGGGTGGACTTTCCGACGTTCGGCAGGCCGACTAGGCTGCATTGTAATGCCATAACTATATGAGTATATTTAGTTAAATAATTGACTTATAGAAAAATAAAAGAGGGGTTAGAAGTGAGTGGGTAACAAACTGGTAACAAAAGCCATCATTTTAACATTAGGCATCCCTCTTTTATACGGCAAAGGTACTTATTTGCCGGTTAATAGCAAAGTTATGTTGTGAATGCCAGATTGGACATCGTTCCCTGCATCCCATCAAAGGGTAGTCTCTTAGGACGTGCAGGGTCGGGCTGGTGCCACTGAAGGCCTATTTGAACGCACATAACGTCACCCGTCATTAGAACCCTATGCAATCGAAAAAACCGCTCTCACCGGACAAGTCTACGGATCTGCTTATGTCCTGTATCTTCACCTCCGGTTATAATCACCGGGTAAGTGTGCATCTTGTTCCCCGCCGTGGTCTCGCTCCACGATGCCCGGTCGTTCCGGTCGGCAGGGGTAAGCCGGAAGCGTTTACTTTATCTCGCTCCTGTAATGCTCTCCTATCTCGCCGGTCATATCATGCCAGCCGGGAGTAAAGGAATAGTCCAATGCGTTATTGATGGCACGAGAACTTGCTTCATCACCATTGAAGTAGGCTGCAAATTCTTTTACACCCTCAAAGGTCGTAATCTCGTGTTCCATCAAGTAGTCAATGGCTTCATGTGAAACCTCCATCAACTTTTTAAAATCCTCGCATAAATCGAAAATTGTCATCTCCGGGTGATCCAACTCCAGACCATTCAGCATTGAACCTTCATTCGCTGCAAACTCATAGCGTAACTGGTACATGATACCATACGCCAATACCCGATTTAACGGTACATTTAATTTGTTCATATTGTTGTTATTTAATTGCCCTCTTACAGCTTCGGGCGTTGCTTACATTTGGGTATAGCCACTACTTAAAGATGTTACATTTACATAAGTACTTATGACTTCCATCATCTTATGGTCGAACTCACCAAACTTGTCGGTAAATCCCTCGAAAACGTCGTCTACATCTTTTTTGTAGGTCTTATCTACTACATTTGAGACTGTATTAAATATGCTGCTCAACCTTGCCCGGCAAAGCATCAAAATCTTTGTTTCTTCACTTATCTGAATATTTTGCACGTTCTCAATGCACGTGCTATCTATCAATTCTTTTTCCATGAGTTTGTATTATTTCGTTATTTAATCCGATGTATTATATCTCCTTATAGTCCGTGTCAAAAAGGGTCTGGAACATCTTCTCTTTTGCCAGGTTCTTCAGTTCCTTAAACGCCTTGGCTTGATAGTCCCTTGCTTCTTTCTGCTCTTTTTCCGCCACGTTCACGAATGCTTCCTGGGTCTCTTCATCGTCACTCTTTTCTGTTAATAATTTGCATACCTTCCAGAACGATTCTTCAAAGGCTGCTAATGCAATAAGTATGTCTTTCGTTCTCTCTGACAGCTTGATATTCT
>CALUTX010000209.1 GCA_944323815.1 uncultured Parabacteroides sp.
CGATTTGACCTTTTTATCCATCTGAATGGCCTCTTTAGCATATCCGGCCCGGTCGAGTACCGACTGTTCGACGGCGTTTTGCAATTGGCGGAGCACTTCTGTTTTCGTTTCTTCGGCAATCCGAAGGTTGTTTCGGCTACGGCGCAGGTTCGTCATCTTACTCAATCCATTGAAAAGAGGAAAACTCAACGAGAACGAAATGTACTCACCCCGATTGTTTTTAAACTGCGAACGGAAAGCCTCCGGAACCACTTCGCTCTTCAAGTTGTCGATGTAATTGGTCGAGAAACCTGCACCGAAATAAATTGAAGGAAGCAATTGCCCTTTATAAATGCGATACTGATAACGGCTTTGCTCCAATTGATAATCGGCCTGCAGGGCAGTCGGATTGTTCACGGTGGCAAAGTCGAAGATTTCATTTACGTTCTCTACCGGCGGCAAATAAGAAATGCCGGTTTGCAAGATTGTATCCAGCGGCAAATCAAGCTCGGTCGGATAATTCATCAATTGCTTGAGTGTCAGCATGGCGGTGTTATACAAATTCTCTTGTTGCGTAAGCGTGTAATCGTCAGCGGCAACCTGTGCTTCAAATTGGGCAACGTCCGCTTTTCCCTTCAAGCCCAATTCCTGTTGGCGACGGGTTTTATAAAGCGTACGATTACTTTCCTTCAACTTCTCTGCCGCCATTTTACGTGTTTCGCCGTAATAGATTACGTTCATATAAGCCTCCATCGTCTTTAAGGCTAAATCATCTTTTTCCTTTTGGATGTCATTTTCCCCCATTTTGACATTCGAACGAGCCATCAGCCATTGATTAATCAACTGTCCGCCTGTGAAAATCGGGATTTGTGTACTCAAGCCATAAGAATTGGCAAACACCGTTGTATTGTTATAGGTATTTGTTTCCGGGTCGATGGAACGCCCGAAACTATACTGCGCCCCTACATTCGAAGAAAGAGAAGGAAAGAAAGAGGCGACGGCAGATGCCCGCTCGGCCTTGTACGTATCATGTTCAAACGTTTTCTTTTTAACAGCCGGGCTATGTGCCACGGCATAACGCATACAATCATCCACGCTCCAAAGCCGCTCCTGTTGTGCCATTGAAGCTGTGGCTAAACCTGCCAAAAGCAGAGATGTAATCATTATCTTTTTCATCGCTGTATCATTTTTTACATAGATAAATGCAAAAGGTATGCCAAATCATTCAACACATTACAATACAGCGAATTAACAAAATTACAGAATTTGAAAAGTGTCAAAAAATTAGACACTACTGTCCAATTTTTTGACACTTGAATCTTCTTACAGCAAATTGGAAGCCAGCTCAGACAAACGACTGCGTTCACCTTTGATTAAATTGACATGCGCAAACAATTCCTGTCCGCGCATCTTGTCTATCATATAAGCCAAACCATTGCTTTGCATATCCAAGTAAGGCGAGTCTATCTGCTGAATATCTCCTGTGAATACCATCTTAGTGCCTTCGCCTGCACGTGTGATGACCGTTTTGATTTCATGAGGCGTCAGGTTCTGCGCTTCATCAATAATGCAAAAGGTATCGGAAAGGCTTCTGCCACGGATGAAGGCCAATGCTTCGATAACCAATTGTCCGTTTTTCTGCATCTCGTCAAGCCGACGCACCTCTGCACTACTGGGCGAGAACTGCCCCTTTATCACATTCAGATTATCAAAAAGAGGCTGCATGTAAGGCGCCACTTTCTGCTTTTCGTCGCCGGGTAAAAAGCCCAAATCCCGGTTTGCCAATGCCACGATAGGACGCGCCAGCAAAATCTGTTTGTAACTGTTCATCTGTTTCAATGCAGAAGCCAATGCCAAAAGCGTCTTACCGGTTCCCGCTTTGCCTGTCAGCCCCACAAGCTTAATTTCCGGGTCATTGAGTATCTCAAACGCAAAACTCTGTTCGGCGTTACGTGGCTGAATGCCGTAATTGGTCTGCTTGTCAACCCGTTTGAATTTACCTGTATAAGGATTGTAACGAGCCAATACTGAATTACGGTCACTCTTCAAGATGAAACATTCGTTCGGTTCAATCTGGGACTTAATCTCAAAGAAATCCGCATCCAGTCCTTCCGGCGAGGAATACAGCTCGTCGATCAGTTCCGGGTCGATATTTTCAAAAGTCGGCTGAGAACGTTCAAAAATATCGACATCCACCACCTTATCGGTAAAATAGTCTTCCACTTCAATCC
The DNA here is from genome assembly GCA_944323815.1 of uncultured Parabacteroides sp. Lineage (GTDB taxonomy): Bacteria > Bacteroidota > Bacteroidia > Bacteroidales > Tannerellaceae > Parabacteroides. The sequence goes on from CALUTX010000209.1 coordinate 2,211, forward strand.
CCAACGAACGGGCCTTCATGCGCAGGTTCACATCTTTCGTCACCAAAATGGTACGCATTCCTTTATTCCTTTCCGTCTCGGCAACCGTGAGCGTACAGGACAGAATCCGGTGGTCGGCCGTCTTTTCCGGGAAAGCGCGGGCGATTTTCTCCTGATATTGGTCCCCGGTCACGACATACAATGTGCCTTTCCCCGGTCCCAATGAAGCTCCTTTCAAATACAGGTCGTTACTGGTCAACAGGTCCAGTTCGCGTACGAACTCGCGAGCGTTGTAGTTGATTTGCTCGTTTCCCTTCTTGAACCTGTCCAACTCTTCAAGCACAACAATCGGGAGATAAATGTCGTTCTCCTGAAAATTCTCGATACATTTGTAATCGTGAAGGATGACATTGGTGTCCAACACAAAATTCTTTTTCGTTCCCATGACTTTCGGATTAATGATTATGCCCCTAAGATAATCATTTTTTTCGGAATAATCTTTTGTTTTTCTTTATTTTCTTCATTCCTTTGTGAAAAATGAAATACATCTGTTTGGTTCTCGGCTTTCTATTTTTGGCGTGCGGCGTCATCGGCATTTTTGTGCCCTTGCTGCCCACTACTCCTTTCTTGCTTCTGTCGGCAGCCCTGTTTTTCCGCAGTTCGCCACGCGCTTATGATTGGTTGCTGAGTCATCGCTACTTAGGCCCCTATATCCGTAACTTCCGCGAAGAACGCGCCATTCCGCTGCACGTCAAAGTCATTGCCATTACATTGCTTTGGCTGACGTCGTTACACTGCTTTTTCATGCTCTTAGAGCATTGGCTGCTGAAAGCATTGATAGGAGCGGTTGCCATTGGCGTGACACTTTATCTGCTATCGTTCAAAACCTCCTCCAAACGTCGAGATAAATAAACACGAACAACCTCTTTAAACTTGCCTCCTCTTAATCTCTCTATACCCGGAAGGAAAAACATTTTTCCCGCCGGGAAATGTATAAGGATTTGTGAGATAATTCATCGTGGGCTGTCTCTATTTTTTATATTTTTGCAGGCTCACATGCATATCTGGCAAATGTTTAAACAATGGATAGTATATATCGGAGTGCTGAGTTTTATCTGGGCTTCTCCGATAAAGGCACAGGAACGGGATACGACCGCTCTTTCTGAAGAAAAAGGAGGGCAAATGGATACTGTTCCGCAGCGAAGTGCGGACGGGAAATACCTTATCGACGGCATGGAGCTGAATGAAAGGCAATTCAGACGTTATCAAAAGAAACTCCGGAAAGACTCGATAAGGGCGCAAAAAAACGTCTGGTGGTCTGTCTTCGGCGGTCCATCCTACACGCCCGAAGCCTCTTTCGGTGTGGGTGGTGCGGTATTGGCCAGTTTCAAGACCAACAAACGAGATTCGCTCTTGCAGCGTTCGTTCCTGCCGGCGGGTGTGAACCTCTCGATAAACGGGACGATTGTCGTTGCGGGCGCGGGCACTTTCTTCTTCAACCAAAACCGCTTCCGTATTTATGTGAATTACGGCTATCGGAACGAACCTTCCCATTATTACGGGCGAGGCATGGAGAAGGCGGAGCATACGGTGCGCAGCGATTCAACAACACACTTCCACCGAAGTTACTTCCAGCTTTACCCGCGATTCGTCTGGGAAGTGCGTCCCCATCTTTACGTCGGCGGCCTCTTCGAGCTGAACTATACGCGGGCGACGGACATTAATCCGCTTATGGCTCAAGACGATTATTATCGGCAATTCGAACGCGAAGGCTCTAACGAGAGCAAATATTTCAACGTCGGGCTTGGCGGACTCATCCAATATGACACGCGCGACGACGTGGCGACACCGACACGAGGACTTCTGGTGGGCGCTAATTTCAAGGTTTTCGGGAAATATTGGGGCGGTGACTATAATTATGAGCTGATTGAACTGGAATACCGACAGTTTCAAAACGTTTTCCGTCCGCGCAGCACGCTTGCCTGGATAGCGAAAAGCCAAATCGGATTGGGGCAGATTCCTTTTACCGAATTGCCCAGCTTCGGTTCCCCTTTCGATTTGCGCGGGTATTATATCGGCAAATATCGGGACAAGTCGATGGCATACGGTATTGTGGAATATCGCCACATGTTCGGTTCGCCGGCCAGCTATAAGAGTGGCAATTTCTGGGCGAAATGTGGTTTTGTCGCTTGGGTCGGGACAGGAACCATCGGAGAAGATCCGTTCGACTGGAAGAAATGGAAACTCAACTTCGGAGCCGGCCTCCGCTTCCAGATGCAACCGGGCAAGAACTTCCGGTTAGACATCGGCAAAGAACCCGGACAACCCGGCGTACAGCTCTACATGAACATGACGGAAGCGTTTTAGGAATTGACAATGGACAATTGACAATTAAAAAGAGGCTTTCATCCGGAAACGGATACCGCGCTCTTGGATGCCGGGATGGTCGCGGTAGGTCAAACGCCAGACGTAATCAAGGCGAAGGAACTTGAAGATGTTTTCAATCCCCACACCCACCTCCATATAAGGCGTTTTGTCAAACGTGTAGGAACCTTCGGGGAAACGATAGAGTCCTTCCGGATTCAAAGCCGGATTGTTTTTGTCCGTTAAATGTCCCCACATGCCCCGGAAAGAAAATACTTCGCGCCACTTGAGTTTCTTGATGAGCGGGATGCGGTTCAGCAAATTCCCGTTCATATAATAGGTCACATCCCATTCTGCATATTCATCACTCAAAAATTCGATCGCATTCATA
>CALUTX010000210.1 GCA_944323815.1 uncultured Parabacteroides sp.
TCGTCTATCGGTTAGGACGCAAGATTTTCATTCTTGAAAGGGGGGTTCGATTCCCCCACGGGCTACAATAAACAGGAGTAAAAAATATAAAAAGAAATAGCTGAAAATGGCAAATCACAAGTCATCAATTAAGAGAATCAGACAAACAGAAAAAAGACGTTTGCGCAACAGATACTATGCGAAAACAGCAAGAAACGCTATGCGTGCACTACGTGCATTGGAAAACAAGAGCGAGGCTGAAGCTATGTATCCGAAAGTATGCTCGATGTTGGATAAACTTGCCAAAAAGCATATTATTCACCAGAATAAAGCGGGCAATTTGAAGTCCAAATTGGCAAAGCACGTTCATTCACTCGCTTAAAAGAAAAGGTATTCATACTTTGACAAGTATAAGCCGGACTGGAGTAGCCCGGCTTTTTTAAAGCGGCCCGTTCGTCTATCGGTTAGGACGCAAGATTTTCATTCTTGAAAGGGGGGTTCGATTCCCCCACGGGCTACCTGTCAGGGAGAGGGAGGAAAATTATTTTTCTTCCCTCTCCTTTCTTATATTACATTTGACTATTTTCACATGATTCATACCGCCTAAATCAATTATTTTCACTACATTTGTTAGCTTTTTAGGCAGATTGATAATAACAGATTTTAAACAATAAAGATTCATGAGTGAAGAAATAAAGAATACGTCCAATGGATACTCAGCGGACAGTATTCAAGTGCTTGAGGGATTAGAAGCCGTACGCAAAAGACCTTCCATGTACATTGGTGACACCAGCGAAAAAGGTCTCCATCATTTGGTTTATGAAGTTGTGGACAACTCGATTGACGAGGCTTTGGCCGGATTCTGTACGAAAGTCGACGTCGTCATATACGAAGACAACTCCATCTCTGTAACCGATAACGGACGGGGTATTCCGGTAGGTATTCATGAAAAAGAAGGCGTGTCTGCGCTGGAAGTCGTGTTGACCGTTCTCCACGCCGGAGGTAAGTTCGACAAAGGGTCTTATAAGGTTTCCGGAGGTTTGCACGGCGTAGGCGTTTCCTGCGTGAATGCACTATCCACCTATCTGAAGGCTGAAGTGCGCCGGGAAGGAAAAGTCTACATGCAAGAATTTACATGCGGCAAACCGCTCCATTCGGTTGAAGTTGTCGGCGAATCGGACTCGACTGGAACCACCATCTTTTTCAAACCGGACGGAAGTATCTTTTCTGTCACTGAATATAAATATGACATTTTGGCAACACGATTGCGCGAATTGGCCTTTTTGAACGCAGGCATTACGCTGACCCTGACAGACAAGCGGGTGGTCAAAGAAGATGGGAACTACCGTTCGGAAACATTCCATTCCGAAGAGGGGTTGAAAGAATTCGTCCGTTACATCGACCGTTCCAAAGAGCAGTTGATTCCGGATGTCATTCACATCGTAACGGAAAAACAAGGAATTCCTGTCGAGGTAGCAATGACCTACAATACGTCGTTCAACGAAAGTGTCTTCTCGTATGTCAATGATATTCATACCATCGAGGGTGGTACGCATTTGGCCGGGTTCCGGCGCGGACTGACCCGCACGCTGAAGAAATATGCCGATGATTCCAAATTGCTGGAAAAGGCCAAAGTTGAAATTACGGGCGACGACTTCCGCGAAGGATTAACGGCTGTAATTTCCATCAAAGTGGCAGAACCACAGTTTGAAGGGCAAACAAAAACGAAACTGGGCAACAACGAGGTAACAGGCGCCGTCGACCAAGCCGTCGGTGAAGCATTGGGTTACTATCTGGAAGAACACCCGAAAGAGGCTAAAACTATTGTCGACAAAGTGATATTGGCTGCACAAGCACGTCAGGCTGCTCGCAAAGCGCGTGAACTGGTACAGCGCAAATCGCCGATGACGGGTGGCGGACTACCCGGCAAGCTGGCCGACTGCTCGTCCAAAGACCCGGCACTTTGTGAGCTCTTCCTTGTCGAGGGAGACTCGGCAGGTGGTACTGCCAAACAGGGACGCGACCGTAACTTCCAAGCCATCCTACCACTTCGAGGAAAGATTCTGAACGTGGAAAAGGCAATGGACCACAAGGTATTCGAAAGCGAAGAGATTCAGAATATCTACCGGGCAATGGGCGTGACCATTGGTACGGAAGAGGACCCAAAGGAGTTGAACCTGAGTAAACTGCGTTATCACAAGGTGATCATCATGACCGATGCCGATGTGGACGGAAGCCACATTGCCACATTAATCCTGACATTCTTTTTCCGCCGGATGCGCGCGCTGATTGAAAACGGATATGTCTATCTGGCAACACCACCGCTTTACCTCTGTAAGAAAGGAAAAATCGAAGAGTATTGCTGGACAGACCAGCAACGGCAAGCTTTTATCGACAAATATGGAAGTGGCAACGAAAACCAAATCCATACGCAACGCTACAAAGGTTTGGGTGAGATGAACGATCACCAGTTGTGGGATACCACCATGAATCCCGAAAATCGGACGTTGAAGCAAATCACCATCGACAGTGCCGCCGAAGCCGACCAGATTTTCGCAATGCTGATGGGCGAAGACGTAGGCCCGCGCCGCGAATTCATCGAGGAAAATGCGACGTACGCCAATATCGACGCTTAACAAAATGAATGACTTCATAATTAAAAAGCGATGAAAGTCCGTCATCCGAATTTAGAAACGCTTTACAGGGAGGTTGACCAGTTTGTTCAAAGGAGTTCCGACCGTCAGCCACCCCGTATCGGAATATCCGCCAATCGGAAAGACGGGCTTTCATGTATCGGCGAAACATACGTGCAGGCCGTCTTAAAAGCCGGCGGTGCACCGATACTAATCCCGGTCATCACGGATATAGAGGCTCTGACCGTCATCATAAACGGGTTAGACGGATTGCTCATGAGCGGTGGAGGCGACATCAACCCGCTTTATGTGAACGAAGAACCGATTCCGGCCTTGCAGGATGTTGACACGTATCGCGACGAGTACGATTTGATTCTGCTCCGGCTGGCAGCTAACCGGCAATTGCCAATCATGGGGATTTGCCGAGGACACCAGATAATAAATGTAGCTTTTGGTGGAAGCATCTATCAAGACATTTATTCGCAACATTCGTGTCCTCCACTGAAGCATAGTCAAGCAATGCCACGTGAACAGGCTTCCCATTCCGTCACGCTGCACAATGGCTTCATGTCGGGAGAAGAGAAGCTACTTGTCAACTCTTTCCATCATCAAGCGGTGAAAGAGCTTGCACCTGAGTTTGTCACAACCGCAACCGCACCGGATGGCATCAACGAGGCAATGGAACACTCGGAAAAAGCCATCTTCAGCGTGCAATGGCACCCGGAAGCAATGGCTGCCAACGACGACGAACAGATGCTGGCACTTTTCCGCCGACACGTCGAATCGGCACGCCTTTTCCACGAAGCCAAACGCATCCACAGCCGACACGTTACACTCGACTCCCATACCGATACCCCCATGATATTCCCCGAGACATTCAATCTCGGACTAAAAGAAGGAGGGAAAGTGAACCTTCCCCTGATGGAAGAGGGACGATTCGATGCGGCTATCATGGTCGCCTATATTCCGCAAGGAGCCAGAGACGACACTTCGTTGCAACGAGCAACCGACTTTGCCATCAACCGCTTGCAGGAGATACGCCGCCAAGAGCAGTTGAATCCAACCCGCATGGGCATTGCCTATACACCGCAAGATATCTATCGGCTAAAGTCAGAAGGCAAGAAAGCGATTCTTTTAGGCATAGAAAACGGATATGCCATCGGCAAAGACCTTGCCAACATCGCCCGTTTCAAAGAATTGGGTGTCACCTACATCACGCTTTGTCACAACGGCGATAACGACCTTTGCGACTCGGCACGGGGTAACGGCGAATGGGGCGGTTTGAGTCCACTGGGGAAAGCTGCCATCTGTGAGATGAACAGGTTAGGTATCTTAGTAGACGTGTCGCACGCGGCAGAAACCACCTTCTACGACACACTGGAGACCAGCGCTTACCCGATTATCGCCTCTCATTCGTCGGTACGTGCCCTCTGCAACCATCCGCGCAACCTGACGGACGAGCAATTGAAAGCATTGGCAGCACAAGGCGGTGTCGTACAGCTCTGCCTGTACAAAGGTTTCATCAACGAAGAGCCGGAGAAAGCCTCCCTCAGCGATGCTATTCGCCATCTGAATCACATCGTGGAGTTGATTGGCATCGACCACGTGGGCATCGGTTCGGATTTCGACGGAGACGGGGAACTCATCGGGTGCCGCTCTGCCGGTGAACTGATAAACATCACCGTACGCTTGCTTCAGGCAGGCTATACGGAAGAAGAAATAGCTAAAATCTGGGGGGGCAACCTGCTGCGCGTCATGGCGCAAGCACAGTCTGCCACCCGTAATCAAACAACTTGACACAACATGATCAGACTTATTCTTTTCGCATGTTCAATGGCTCTCTGCTCATGCGGGCAGAGAAGCTCCAACGCACAACCGGAAACCGTGACGGAAGTAAAACAGGCAACGACAACCGCCCCATCTTTCAACGCGGACAGTGCCTACGCCTATATCGACCGGCAAGTGGCATTCGGTTATCGCGTTCCCAACATGCCGGGCCACAAAGCCTGCGGCGACTACCTGGCAGCCGAACTGAAACGCTTCGGGGCACAGGTCTATGAACAGGAGATGACACTCACCGCCTACGACGGGACGAAACTCGACTGCCGCAACATCATCGGCTCTTTCAATCCGGAGCAGGAGAAACGCATCCTGCTCTTTGCCCACTGGGACACCCGCCCCTATTCGGATGAAGACCCCAATCCGGCGAACTATCGCAAACCAATCGACGGAGCTGACGACGGGGCAAGCGGTGTAGGTGTCCTCCTCGAGATTGCCCGGCAAATCGGGATGAAAACTCC
>CALUTX010000211.1 GCA_944323815.1 uncultured Parabacteroides sp.
TATGTCCGCCGAAGTTTTCCAGCAGGTCACGGCAGCCTTCGATGGCTTTGTAGATGTCGAATCCCGTGACCGAACGCGCGGAGCCGGTGATAAGTTCGGACGACTTGGTCAGCACGACTGCCGGACGATAATATTTCTCCGTCAGGCGGGATGCGACAATCCCGATGACCCCTTTGTGCCATGCCGGATTGTAGACGACGATGGCCTTTCGGTCGGCCATGTTGATGGATTGGTGAATCAACGCATTGGCTTCGTCCGTGATTTTCTTGTCCAGTTCGCGCCGCTCCTCGTTGTATTGATTGATGTTCGCACTCTTTTCGCGTGCCGTTTCCGCATCTTTGGCCAACAGCAATTCGACCGCCTCTTTCCCGTTCATCATGCGTCCGGAAGCATTCAGGCGCGGACCGATTTTGAAAACGATGTCGCTGATGGTGATATCTTTTCCCGTCAGCCCGCAGATGTCGATGATGCCTTTTAGCCCCAGACTCGGATTCGTGTTCAGTTGTTTTAGCCCGTAGTAAGCCAAGATGCGGTTTTCGCCCGTGATGGGCACGATGTCGGAGGCGATGCTGACGGCCGTCAGTTCCAGCAGCCGCTCAAGGTTGGCGACCGGGAAGTTGTTGCTTCGCGCAAATGCCTGCATGAACTTGAACCCGACGCCGCAGCCCGACAGATGTTCGTACGGATACTGTGAATCTGCCCGCTTGGCGTCTAACACGGCGACAGCATCCGGCAAGACGTCGTCCGGCATGTGGTGGTCGCAGATGATGAAATCGATTCCCAACCGTTTGGCGTAATCAATTTTGTCGACCGCCTTGATGCCGCAATCCAGCGAAATGACGAGCGTGATGCCATTCGCCTTGGCATAATCAATCCCCTTATACGAAATGCCATACCCTTCGTCGTAACGGTCTGGAATGTAATAATCCAAGGTAGACGAATAGGGCCGCAGATACTTGTAGACCAATGCGACGGCTGTTGTACCGTCTACATCGTAATCACCATAAATCAAAATCTTTTCTTTATTCCCCAGCGCTTTGTTCAATCGTTTGACTGCTTTCTCCATGTCCGGCATCAGGAATGGGTCGTGCAGGTCTTCCAAGCTGGGTTTAAAGAATTTCTTTACCGCTTCAACAGTGGAAAGCCCTCGTTGGACGAGCAGGAGGCATACGACGGGATTCAGCCCCAGTTCGGCTGCCAGCAGGTCTCTTTTATGTAACTCTTCTTCTGTTGGGGTTTGATAGTTCCATTTTTTAATCATTATATATTGTTTTTCTTTTTTCCTTGCGTAACAATATGTCGGCATTTGCGACAAAAATCGACGTTTGCCTGTCGATGGCAGGGTCGCATACGGTAAAAAACATTGCCGATATATTTCAATCCGTAAAGTTAGGCAATATTAGCGGATATTTCTTTGATGCGCCTCTTTTTTTTGTTTTGTTTGTGATTCGCCGTGTTATTTGGAAACGGGGCGGCGGGTAAATTTTTTTGCCCGGCGGCTAATAAAAAACGGCTCGGCATCCGTTTTTCTTCCACTGGCATGAAACGGGAAGCGCACTAGCATGAAATTCTTCCTCCACTGGCATGAAATTTTCAAGAAGATTTCTCCCGATTTTAATCTATTGTCAGCGGATGATTTGTACATTTGTGTGATATTTTTAGGAAATGATGACAGAAGATATACAGAGAGCTTGTGAAGTGATGCGGGCAGGGGGGATAATTCTTTATCCGACAGATACGATTTGGGGAATTGGGTGTGACGCGACCAATGAAGAGGCCGTGCGGAAAGTATATGCCCTGAAGCAGCGGGCAGACAACAAGGCAATGCTGGTCTTGATCGACAGCAGTGCGAAATTGGACCGTTATGCGTCCGACATCCCCGACGTGGCTTGGGATTTGGTCGAGGTGGCCGATACGCCGCTGACCGTCATCTATTCGCACGGGAAGAACCTTGCGAAGAATTTATTGGGAGCAGACGGGAGCGTCGGGATACGGATTACGAAAGAGGAATTTTCACGCCGTTTGTGCGAGCAGTTCCGCAAACCGCTGGTTTCCACCTCTGCCAATGTGAGCGGGGAGCCTTCGCCCGCTACTTTCTCGGACATCTCGGATGTCATCAAGGAGGGAGTGGATTACATCGTGCGGTATCGGCAAGACGATTGCAGCAAGGCGGTTCCGTCACACATCATTAAGTTGGGCGACGGCGGGGAGGTCCAAATAATCAGGTGATATGAAGAAAAACAGACAGGTTGCCAAATATATCTTATCGGATTTCATTTCGGCTTCTTGTGCGTGGTTGCTTTTTAACGTGTTACGTTATGAAGAGTTTGCCATAGACGAGGGGGCGAGCAGCTTGGCGTCTTATCTGCAATATCCCGGCGTGGTGATTGGGCAGGTGTTGATCCCTTTTTTCTGGTTGACGCTTTATTATTTTTCCGGGTACTACAACCGGCCTTTCGGGAAGTCGCGTTTGGCCGAATTGTTCTCGACGTTTATCGTCGTGTTGTTAGGAGCGTTAATTGTGTTCTTTGCGCTGGTGCTTGACGATATACCGCGTTCGTTTCAGGTGTATTACGAATTGTTTTTCGGGTTGTTCGGCATCCAGTTCGGTTGCACCTATATCCCTCGCCTGCTGATTACGCAGGAAAGCATTCGCAAGACAAAGAATCGCGAAGGGGCGTTGAACGTGTTGGTTATCGGTGCGGGCGAAAAGGCGTTGCGGATTGCGCGTGATTTGTATCGGATGGGATACCATATTGTAGGTTTTCTGGCGGAAGAAGGACAGACGGTAAAGGCAGAGCCGTCCCATGTGTTGGGGACGGTGGCGGAGCTGGACGCCGTGATGCAGCGACAGGAGGTGGACGAGATTGTCTTGGCGGTGGAGTCGGGGGATGACAAGGTTTTATTGGGAATCCTCTATTCGCTTTATCGGTATAGTCGGCCGGTGAAGGTGTTGGCGGAGCGTTTCAACCGGCTGTCGAAGATACAGATTCGTACGATACGCGGTATTCCGCTGGTCGATGTGACGGATAATAATTTCTCGCCGGCCGAACAGAATATCAAGTTCTTTTTGGATAAGGTTTGTTCGTTTGTCGCATTGACACTGCTTTCGCCGTTGTTTGCTTATTTGGCGTGGCGAGTGAAGCGCGATTCGCCGGGACCGATCTTTTTCCGGCAGGAACGCATCGGATATTTGGGGCGTCCGTTTGTGATGTACAAGTTCCGGACGATGTATGTGGATGCAGAAGAGGAGGGACCGTTGCTGGCTTCGGAAGATGACCCGCGCATCACGCCTTTCGGCCGCATCATGCGGAAGTATCGGTTGGACGAACTGCCGCAGTTTTGGAATGTGTTGAAGGGTGACATGTCGTTGGTAGGACCGCGCCCGGAACGGAAGTATTTTATTGATCAGATTGTGAAGGTGGCGCCTTATTACTACTTGCTGCACAATGTCCGTCCGGGGATTACTTCGCTCGGGATGGTCAAGTATGGCTATGCGGCGAGTGTCCCGCAGATGATCGAGCGGATGGAATATGATATTATGTATTACGAAAACATGTCGTTGATGTTGGATTTGACGATTTTGATTTATACGGTCAAAACCGTTGTAACAGGGAAAGGAGTTTGACGAATGAATATGGATAACGGACTATTTTACCGCTTTTTGCTTTGGCGGGACCGGCATATACCGGAGAAGCATTTCATCTTGATTGTCAGCTTTCTGGTCGGGCTCTGCACGGCTGCGGCTGCCATCATCTTGAAATGGCTGATTCACACGATACAGCATTGGCTGACGGGAAACTTCAATCTGGAAGAGGCGAACTACCTGTATCTGCTTTATCCGGTTATCGGCATTTTGCTTGCCGGCCTGTTTGTGAAATACATCGTGCGGGACGACATCAGCCACGGTGTGACGAAGATTCTGTATGCCATCTCCCAGCGTAAGAGCCGCATCAAGCCTCATAATACGTGGAGTTCCATTGTCGCCAGTTCCGTTACGATTGGTTTCGGTGGTTCGGTCGGGGCGGAGGCGCCCATTGTGCTGACCGGCGCGGCCATCGGTTCCAATCTGGGACGGCTGTTCCGGTTGGAGCAGCGGACGTTGATGTTGCTTGTCGGCTGCGGTGCGGCAGGCGCGATTGCTGGCATCTTCAAGGCACCGATTGCTGGGATGGTATTCGTGGTGGAGGTGTTGCTGCTCGATTTGACGATGACTTCCGTGTTGCCGCTGCTGATTACGTCGGTGACGGCCGCTACGGTTTCCTATATTTTCACGGGGACGGAGGCGATGTTCCAGTTCTCGCAGACGGAGCCGTTCATGATGGAGCGTATTCCGTATGTCCTCCTGTTAGGTGTTTTCTGCGGATTGGTTTCGCTCTACTTCACGAAGGTGATGAACCGCGTTGAGGGCATGTACCGACGCTTGGGCAAGTATTGGAAGAAGTTTGTTGTAGGCGGCGTGACGCTGAGCGTGCTCATTTTCCTCTTCCCGCCCATGTATGGCGAGGGATACGACACGATTTCGGAACTGCTGAACGGGAAGTTCGACCGCATCATGGATACGAGCCTCTTTTACGGCTTGAACGACACCTATTGGGGCATCCTGATTTTCCTTTCGCTCATCCTGCTCTTCAAGGTCTTTGCCTCGAGTGCGACGAATGCGGGTGGAGGTTGCGGAGGTATTTTTGCGCCGAGCCTCTATTTGGGCTGTATCGCCGGGTTTGTGTTTGCCCATGCGTTTAATTATTTCCCTTTCACCATGTATCTCTCGGAGAAGAACTTCGCGCTGTTGGGGATGGCGGGCGTCATGTCGGGCGTGATGCACGCGCCGCTGACGGGTGTTTTCCTGATTGCGGAGCTGACGGGCGGATATGCGTTGTTTC
>CALUTX010000212.1 GCA_944323815.1 uncultured Parabacteroides sp.
AGATGATCCTTTAAAATTGACAATTATGGAAATAATTAAATATCCGTCGAGGGAGACTTGGGAGGCGTTGACGAAGCGTCCGACGCTGGATGTGACGGCTTTGTTCGGTACGGTACAAACTGTACTTGATGCGGTACGGCAAGAGGGAGATGCGGCACTCTTTCGCTTGGAAGAGCAGTTTGATAAGGTGGACTTGAATACGTTCAAGCAGTTGCAGGTTACGGAAGCAGAGATGCGCGAAGCGGAAACGCTTTTGTCTGATGATTTGAAACAGGCGATTCGCAGGGCAAAGACGAATATCGAAACGTTTCATGCCTCGCAACGTTTTGTTTCGCGTAAGGTGGAAACAGCTCCGGGTGTCGTTTGTTGGCAAAAAGCGGTTGCGATAGAGAAGGTCGGACTGTATATTCCGGGCGGGACGGCTCCGTTGTTCTCGACCGTTTTGATGCTGGCAGTTCCGGCGCGGATTGCCGGTTGTCGGGAGATTGTGCTTTGCACGCCGCCCAATCGGGAAGGGCGTGTGCATCCGGCGATTCTGTTTGCTGCGCAGGTGGCGGGCGTCAGTCGCATATTCAAAATAGGCGGTAGTCAGGCGATTGCGGCCATGGCTTACGGGACGGAGTCTGTGCCGAAGGTCTATAAGATATTCGGTCCCGGTAATCAATATGTGACGGCAGCCAAACAGTTGGTCAGCTTGCGCGACGTGGCGATTGACATGCCGGCAGGCCCTTCGGAGGTGGAGGTCGTGGCGGACGCATCGGCCAATCCTACTTTTATCGCGGCAGATTTCCTTTCGCAGGCGGAACATGGGGCAGACAGCCAGGCGATGTTGGTAACCGATTCGGAAGCGATTGTCGAGCCTGTGCTGCAAGCCATCCGCGAGGAATTGGAACGGCTTCCGCGCAAGGAAATCACAGAACGTGCCCTTAGCCACAGCCGTATCGTGGTGCTGAAAGACCGTCAAGAGACGGTTGATTTCACCAACTGCTATGCGCCGGAGCATCTGATTATCCAAACAACCGATTATGCCGACTGGATAGATAAAGTAGAGAATGCCGGAAGTGTCTTTCTCGGTCCTTATACGCCGGAGAGCGCAGGCGATTATGCCTCTGGCACGAACCATACGCTTCCAACCAACGGCTATGCACATGCTTACAGCGGGGTAAATTTGGATAGCTTCATCAAAAAGATCACTTTCCAGGAGCTTTCCGCCGATGGGATTCGCGCAATAGGGGAGACAATTCAGGTAATGGCAGCCAACGAGCAGTTGGAGGCACATAAACAGGCAGTAACAGTCAGATTGCATACATTATGAAAGCTTTGAATGAATTGATTCGAAAAAATATCCAAGCGATGCAGCCTTACTCCTCCGCGCGGGACGAGTTTCAAGGCGAAGCAACCGTCTTTCTGGACGCGAACGAGAATCCATATAACCATCCATACAATCGCTATCCCGACCCGCTCCAATGGGAATTGAAAAAGAAGATTGCGACTTATAAGGGTGTAAATGTCGAATCCATCTTTTTGGGAAACGGCAGCGACGAACCGATTGACCTTGTGATTCGGGTCTTTTGCGAGCCGACGGTGGATAATATTGTCAGCATTGCTCCTTCCTACGGCATGTATGAGGTGGCAGCGCATGTAAACAATGTGGAATTTCGGAAGGTGCAATTGGATACAAACTTTGATGTGGATGTGGATGCCCTTTTGCAGGCTGTAAATGCGCGGACGAAAGTGATATTCCTCTGTTCGCCCAACAATCCGACGGGAAACAATTTGAGCCGTGAGCGGATACATCGCATATTGGAAAGTTTTGAAGGCATTGTGGTGGTCGATGAGGCGTATATCGACTTTGCCGATACGCCCTCGTTCCTGACGGAACTGGTAAAATTCCCGAACCAGATTGTCCTGCAAACCTTCTCGAAGGCTTGGGGCGCAGCCGGAGTCCGTTTGGGGATGGCGTTTGCCTCGCCGGAAATCGTGAAGGTCTTGAACAAGGTGAAATATCCCTATAACGTGAACTTGTTGACACAGGAATATGCCCTGAAACTACTCGCCGAGCCGGAAAAGATGCAGGCGCAACTCCGCCGGATTCTTTCCGAACGCGCGTGGTTGCAGGAACGCCTGCCGCAACTGAAATGCGTGCGCAAGATCTATCCGACGGACGCCAATTTCATCTTGGCGGAGGTGACGGATGCGAATGCGATATATAATTATCTGGTTCAGGCGGGAATCATTGTCCGCAATCGGACGAACGTGACGATGTGTGCCGGTTGCCTGCGCATTACCGTAGGGACGCCGGAGGAAAACCGGGCATTGATTACGGCTTTGGAGGGCTGCCAATGAAACGCGCTTTGTTTATAGACCGCGACGGGACGCTGGTCATCGAGCCGCCCGTTGATTATCAGCTCGACAGCTTGGAGAAACTGACCTTTTATCCGAAGGTTTTCCGCAATCTCTATTTCATCCGGAAAAATCTGGATTTTGAATTGGTCATGGTCACGAATCAGGACGGTCTGGGGACGGCCGCTTTCCCCGAAGAGACCTTTTGGCCGGCGCACAACAAGCTGTTGCAGGCGTTGGAAGGGGAGGGGATTCGTTTTGACGACATCCTGATAGACCGTTCTTTCCCGGAGGAAAACTTGCCTACCCGGAAGCCGGGTACCGCTATGCTTTGGCATTATTTGACGGGCGAGTATGACCTCGCGAACAGCTACGTGATTGGCGACCGCCTGACGGATATGCAGCTCGCCGCCAATTTGGGGGCAAAAGGCATCTGGCTTCGCCCTGACGACGACGAGGCAAGGCAAATCTTGGCGGAGCATCCGGCTCTGCAACCCGTCTTGGTGACAGACGACTGGGACAAAGTGTCCGAATACCTCTTTGCGGGTGAACGGCGCGCCGTCGTGCGGCGTACCACCTGCGAAACGGATATTTACGTGGAGCTGAATCTTGACGGGCACGGCGCGACGCAGGTTTCGACCGGTTTGGGATTCTTCGACCACATGCTCGACCAAATTGGCAAGCATTCGGGCATGGATCTGACCGTGCGTGTCAAGGGAGATTTGCATGTAGACGAGCATCATACGATTGAAGACACGGCGATTGCGCTGGGCGACGCGCTTCGCGAGGCGTTGGGCGACAAACGAGGCATCGAGCGGTACGGTTTCTGCCTACCGATGGACGACTGCCTGTGCACGGTCGCGCTCGACTTCGGCGGACGCCCGTGGCTGGTCTGGGATGCCGAGTTCCGTCGGGAGAAAATCGGCGACATGCCGACCGAAATGTTTCTCCACTTCTTCAAAAGCCTCTCCGACGCTGCCCGCATGAACCTCAACATCCGCGCAGAGGGCGTCAACGAACATCATAAGATTGAAGGCATCTTCAAAGCCCTCGCCCGCGCCATCCGCATGGCCATCCGAAGGGATATTTACCGTTTTGAACTGCCCAGCACGAAGGGAATGTTGTGAGAAATAGATAATTCAAAAATGAAATATGCCGTTTCTGGGTGGAAATGGCATATTCCATTTTTGAATTATGGTATTTCACCCTATGAATGCCCTATTTCTTCCAGTTCGAAAGCCGTAAAGCCTCCTAAATGCGAACCGACCTCTTTCCCGTTGATACAAATCCGGCTTTCGCTATAAATACCGTTGCAACGCAGTTTCACCCGCTGCCCTTCCCAGCGTGCGGGGATGTTAAAAGTTCGTTCATACAGGGCCTCTTGCCCTTTCTCCACTTCAAATCCTTGCATGACCCATTCGCCCGGCACCTCGATGTCGTGTTTGCCGTTGAACGTCCATGTCCCGGCCAGTGGAACCCGTTCTTTCTCTACTTGTCGGGGTAAAGGCGACAGGCGGGGCACAACGATTTCCGCCTGCAATTGAAACAGCACGCATAATGCGGCTAATAAACAGCTGTAAATACGTTTCATTTTGTTTCTTTTATTCGTTTACTTTTTAAATGTATTGACTCCTTGTACTTTTCCTTTGTGGACAAAAGCGATTTCGCACTCCTCTTTCTCCTGCCATGTCCCGCTTTTGAGGGGTAACACCAGCGTCGTTTTCCCGTAGGGTCGCAACGACGGGACTTTTCCTTTTGCCATAAGCGTTCCGTTTTGTTTGACCCATATTTCTGTCTTTTTGGAGGCGGACAATCCGAAGTTTTCTATTTCGATTGTCAATTCGTTCTTTTCCGAATGACAGACCGGACGCAGGCCAGAAAGGATGGCCGGTTTGTAGTCTACATAGGGGAGGGAGGCATAGCCGAACAGCAGTTTTCCCTTCTTGTTCCTGCCCAATAACTTTGGAGCGAACTCCTCTTCCGTGATGCCGGAAGCCGTACCGTCGAACGTGACAATCAAATCGTTGCCGTCTGCTTGGTTTTCCAACGCTTTTCCGCCACCACCGAAATTCACGACAGTATAAGAACCGAAGCGCAGCGAGTTCAGGTCGATGTCCGTTTGCGGATTGAAATCCTTTTCTGCACGGATACGCACTTGGATTTTCCGGGTCTTCGGAGTGATTGTTTTCTGATTCAGCACTTCGAGGAGCAGTCCCTTGTTCATCGGGATGCAAATGTTTTTCGAACTGTGGTTGTCGTTGCCCAAATCGTTCCATTTGATGGTGTCGATAACGGCAAAGTTCATTTGTTCCACCCGTCCTTCGGCGTCTTGAAACACTTTCGCCCGTTCATATTTGAACCAATGTTCCACGCGGCCATCGGCATGAAACGAGATACCGGGGACGTAAGCCTCGCCCGGTTCCGTGATCCAATGTACGCCGTCTTTCGACCGCTGGTAATAGGCAATACGCCCCAACCAGTCGTTGACAATCAGATGGTATTGCAGCGAGTCCCTCCAGACGACCGGGTCTTCAA
>CALUTX010000213.1 GCA_944323815.1 uncultured Parabacteroides sp.
GTTGCAATAATAGCTGTTGAACATTTGGATAAATGCCCATTGCGTCCATTTGTAATATTCCGGGTCGCAGGTACGCACTTCACGGCTCCAGTCGTAGCAGAAACCTATTTTGTCTAATTGTTCCCGGTAACGGTCTATATTTTTCTTTGTCGTAATTTCGGGATGTTGTCCGGTCTGAATGGCATATTGCTCGGCAGGCAGTCCATACGCGTCGTATCCCATCGGGTGCAACACGTTGAATCCCTGTAACCGTTTGTATCGGGAATAAATATCAGAAGCGATGTACCCAAGCGGATGTCCTACATGTAATCCCGCTCCTGAGGGGTAAGGAAACATGTCCAAAACATAATACTTAGGCTTGTCGGTATTCTTCTCTACTTTATACGTACGATTGGCAATCCAGTATTCATGCCATTTCTTCTCAATTTCCCTGAAATTGTACTCCATGATTGTTTTATCTTCTATTTTTACCCTTTTCTATTTAAAGCCACAAAGTTAGTGAATTTCTCTTTGAAAAGGAGTTTTTTGCTCAAGTTGCGAAATGAGTTGAATTTAAAAAGATGGAGATAGAGTGTGAAATGTAAAAAACGCCACTATGAAGTATGTTTTTTATATAAAAATCGCCATCAAGAAAAATGATTTATTATATTTGCAAGAACAACATTAAGTTTATATGGAAACAATAAGAAGAATACTTCAAGATAAAATTGTGGACCGACTTGCACCGGGTAAAGCCGTCTTGATTTTCGGTGCGCGACGTGTAGGAAAAACGGTTATGATGCGGAATATAGTAAGCGAATATGCAGGACGGGTAATGATGTTGAACGGTGAAGATTACGATACATTGGCATTGCTTGAGAATTGTACTGTATCCAATTATAGACATTTGTTGGAAGGCATAGATCTTTTGGCTATTGATGAAGCACAAAATGTCCCTCATATTGGTAATATATTGAAACTGATTGTTGATGAAATACCCGGTGTGAGTATATTAGCAAGCGGTTCCTCTTCATTTGATTTGCTTAATAAAACGGGAGAACCATTGGTCGGACGCAGTATTCAATTTTTGCTTACTCCTTTTTCCCAGCGTGAAATAGCACAAACGGAAACACTACTTGAGACCCGTCAGAATCTCGAAGCACGTTTGATTTATGGTTCTTATCCGGAAGTAGTAGCAATGGATACGTTTGAGCGTAAGACAGACTATTTGCGTGATATTGTTGGAGCCTATTTATTGAAGGATATATTGGCTATTGATGGTTTGAAAAATTCCAGTAAAATGCGTGACCTCTTACGTTTAATTGCTTTTCAATTGGGTAGCGAGGTTTCGTATGAAGAACTGGGTAAACAATTGGGTATGAGTAAAACAACCGTTGAGAAATATCTTGATTTGTTGGAAAAGGTTTTTGTAGTTTATCGTTTGGGTGCCTATTCGCGTAATTTGCGTAAAGAAGTGACAAAGGCAGGAAAATGGTACTTTTATGACAACGGCATTCGTAATGCCGTTATAGGGGCGTTTTCTCCATTAGCCATTCGGCAAGATGTAGGAGCATTGTGGGAAAATTATATCATAGGAGAGAGGCGGAAAGAGAATTTCAATGACGGGTTGCATAAAGAGTTTTATTTCTGGCGTACTTATGATAAGCAGGAAATAGACCTGATTGAAGAAAGTACAGATAGTTTGACCGCTTTAGAATTTAAGTGGGAAAATAAAATGCCTTCCATGCCTTTAGCTTTTCAAAAAGCATATCCCCATGCGAGCTTTCAGGTTGTAAATAGGGATAATTATTTAGGTCTTATTTGACTGTCTTATACGGCTATAATGAAAAGCCGTATAAGACAACTGTTTTATCTTTTAGGCTTTACCAGCATAATCACCCGGTTGTCATCTTCCCCTAATGTCGCTGCGACATCCTTTAATTTACCTTTCAGCTTTCCTTTCTCATATTCCTTGCGAAGATCAAAAGCTTCCAGGGCTGCCCATAATTCGCCTTTGGAATTGGCTGGGGTCAGCATAACCATGTACAACTCTTTTTTATATGTATAATCGCCGTTGTATATGATGTAACTGAAAAAATCCTTTTCTTGTGTATCGTATATAAAATATTTTTTAGGAAATCCTTCTTCCTTAGAAAAATCATACACATTTTTGATACTTTCCATGAAATAATAACGATCAGAAACCAACCTTAAAACTGGATATACTTCCGGATCCATGGTGTGAATAGGCGGTGTTCGTACAATAAACGGACGCAAACTGTAATCAGGCATTAAAGTGTAAATCGTATCAGAAGAGGCCTCAAATAGAAGCCAATTCTTTCCTAAAGGTATTATACTACTATACGGTCCAGGTCCTGCAGATGCTGTTACTACTCCATCTGGTTTTCTTATAACTATAAGAAATAATTTCTTCTCTTTAAATGGAACTTTAATTTCTTTCGTTATACTTCCATCTTGCTTCGATACAATCAAGAACGGTATTTCATAATTAAACTTATCATAACAAATCAAGTTTTCCTTGTCATAATCAAACATATCCACATAAAACGATCTTTTCTCACTCTTTTGATTAAAACTTCGTTTGAAATTTCCTTCCAAGTCATAAACTTTTATTTTTATTGCATAGCTATCGTTTACAAACAGTTCTTCATTTTCTTCATCCAATGTAATACTTCTACATGATATATATTCCTCCCCGCCTTGTCCTTTACGGTTTATCTTACGGATGGCCTTTCCGTTTCGGTCATACACAAAAATATCACCGTCATTTCCATAATTTGTAACTATGATATATTTCTCGCCTATTGCATTGACATGCCCTTGATTGACAAATTCATCGTTTGTTTCCAGCGGAATATATTCCACATCCATAAAGTCTTGAAGAACAAGTTCTTTCTTTGGATAAGAACTTTTGGTGACGTCGACGGTGATAAACCCGTCGTTCTGCTTCTGACTGCATCCGGTTGCGGCCAGCAGGACGATAGCAAAAATAAGAATGTGTTTCATAGAGCAATGAAGTTTATGAGTGATAAAGTCTACAAATATATTGATTATCAAGGATAAACCTTTCTTTTTTTATGAAATTTTCTTTCCGTCGGAATAGGTGAAAATTTCATGCCAGTGCGTCCGGCATTTTATGCCAGTGGAGCTTTCATTTCATGGCAGTGCATAAATGAATGGTTGCTAATCAAGATAATTTCCGTATTTCTTCCTCTTTCAAACCGGTGATTTCTGCAATTTGAGTTTCGTCCATTCCGGCCGTTTTTAGTTTCCGGGCGATGGATAAGGCTTTTTCCCGTCCGCCTTCCGCTCTGCCTTTTTGCAATCCTTCCTGTAACCCTTCCAATTTGCCCTCTTCCCGTTCAGTCTTGATGTTGCTTTTCAAGAGGTTGAGGTTGTCCATGTGCCGGTAATAAGCATTTTTCTCGTCTTTGCTCATACTGTCGATTTTCAGCCGTTCCCGTGCAGCGTCCAGACCGGGCGCATGGTAGGTTTCGGGGATTTTTCCTGTGTTCAGGTAGTGAATCCATTCTTCAAGCGGACTTTTGGCAACTTGGTCAAATCCATTTACTTTGAGAATGTAATATTCGGGATAGAGCTGGCTGACCGCATCGACTTTGAAAGTCTGTCTTTGGAACGGGGAAAGCTCCAACAGGTCGTTGTAATGGATGCCCCGGAATTCCGTTTTTCCGTGATAAACATTGTCTTTCCCATGTCCGAGCGCGAAATAAACAATGTTGATGCTGTACACCTTGCGCACCTTTTCATATCCTTCGCCCCGATTGATGTATTCCGTGACCAGTTTGGAGGTTCCGAAAAGCATCCGTTGGAAGTAGGCGTATTCGTTGTTGTTTTGCACTTCAATCAGCAGCAAATTCCCTTTCGAATCTTCTGCCAACATATCCACCCGGTTGTATTTGTCGAATTCGTCTTCCTGATTGCTTTCACTCTCCAGCAGCCTTTGGATGGTGATTTTTTCTCCTAACAACGTCGTCAACAATCCTTCCAACACGTCGAAATTGGCTTTGTTGCGAAGCAGCCGCTTCATTGCCCAGTCGAAACGAATGTAATTTTCCTTCATATTGTTTCCTCCTTTTGATTGCTTTGCCCGTTCAAAAATAGGTAATTTATTTCAAACGACAGGCCAAACAGCTGGGTAAATGAAGCAGCTTCCTGAATAACGAATCACTTATTTGTACCACGAAGCATACATGTGGTAGTTCTTGGCAATTTTTTGGTTGATTTCTTTGGCCTGTTCGGGGTCCACTTTTTTCACAAATTTGGCGGGAACACCGGCGTATATGCTACCTGGTTCGACAATGGTGTTACTCAAGACAACCGCCCCGGCTGCGATAATTGCCCCTTCGCCAACGACTGCATGGTCCAAAACGACCGCTCCCATCCCAATGAGCGCCCCGTGGCAGATTTTGGCTCCGTGAATCGTCACGTTGTGCCCGATGGATACATCGTCGCCAATTTCGATGGTTGATTTTTCATATAGCGTGTGCAGAACGGAGCCGTCTTGTATGTTGACGCCGTTGCCGATTCGGATGGAATTGACATCTCCCCGCAACACTGCGTTGAACCAGATGCTGCAACCGTCACCAATTTCGACATCGCCCACAATCGTGGCATTGTCTGCTAAAAATGTCTCTTTCCCGATTTTGGGTGTAAATCCTCTTACTGTTCGAATGAGTGCCATATTCTTGTGTTGATTTTATATTTCTGCTGTTTTCTCTTTTAACCACTTTTGCTCCGTTTCTGTCAAGAACGGGCAGAGTTGTTCATACACTTGCTGGTGGTAGCGGTTCAACCACGCCCGTTCGCGGACGGAAAGCATGGCCGGAATGACGAGG
>CALUTX010000214.1 GCA_944323815.1 uncultured Parabacteroides sp.
TTCAACCTGCTTCAAGCGGCTTTGAACATTGAAGACGGCTTGGACGGACTACGCTATAACAAGGTCATCATCGCGACAGATGCGGATGTGGACGGGATGCACATCCGGTTGCTGCTGATTACCTTCTTCCTGCAATTCTTCCCGGACTTAATCAAACGGAATCATGTCTACATCTTGCAAACCCCGCTGTTCCGGGTGCGCAACAAACAGAAGACGTGGTATTGCTATACGGAGGAAGAGCGGTTGAGCGCCATCGCCGCTGCCGGGAAAAATGCGGAAATCACCCGTTTCAAAGGGTTAGGTGAAATTTCCCCGGATGAATTCAAACATTTCATTGGGAAAGATATCCGGTTAGACCCGGTCACCATGAAGAAAGAGGATTTGGTCAAAGAGATGTTGGAGTTCTACATGGGGAAAAACACCATGGAACGGCAGAACTTTATCATTGAGAATTTGGTTGTAGAGGAAGACGTGGTCAATTGACAATTCACAATGGACAATTGACAATGAATAAAAAGAGTATCATACATGGATGAAAAGAAACAAGGAGTTAGAGGAACAGACAATTGTCAATTGTCAATTGTCAATTGTCAATTAAAAAAAGCCCTCTTTCCCGGCACGTTCGACCCGTTCACCGTCGGGCACGCATCAATCGTCAGGCGCGGACTGGCGTTGGTCGATGAAATCATCATCGGCATCGGCATCAACGAGCACGAACAAAAACGAACGCGCTTTTCTTTGGAAGAGCGGTTGGCAAATCTGCAACGCTTGTTTGCAGACGAACCGCGCGTGCAGGTGGTATCTTACAACATGCTGACCGTCGATTTCGCCCGCGAGGTGGGCGCACAGTTCATCCTGCGCGGCATCCGCTCCGTCCTTGATTTCGAATATGAAAAGAATATCGCCGACATCAACCGCGCATTGAGCGGCATCGAAACGCTTATTCTTTTCACAGAACCGGAATATGCACATATCAGTTCCAGCATGGTGCGGGAGCTGTTACGTTATGGTAAAGATATAACCCCTTTCATTCCCAAAGGGAGTCTGTTAAATAGAGAAAGACAATGAAACGAATCATCTTTTTGCTCCTTGCAGAGAGCCTGTTCGCCGCTTCGATGTCGGCACAACGCGGAAATAATCTGGAAGCACGCAAACTTCAACTCGCACTGTATGCGATTTCAAATCTATATGTCGATCCGACCAACGAGACCCAACTGGTCGAAGATGCGATTGTCGGTATGCTGGAAAAACTGGACCCGCATTCGACCTATACCGATCCGGAAGAGACCAAAGAGATGACCGAACCGCTGCAAGGAAACTTCGACGGTATCGGTATCCAGTTCAATATGCTGACCGACACGCTGTATGTGATACAAGTCATCCCCGGCGGACCGTCGGAGAAAGTCGGGCTGATGGCGGGCGACCGCATTATCATGGTGGACGACACGCTGATTGCAGGCGTCAAGATGAAGAACACAGACGTGATGAAACGGCTGCGCGGACCCAAAAACACGGAAGTCCGCGTGAAAGTCTTGCGCCAAGGCGTGCCCGACCTGATTGAATTCAAAATCACACGCGGGAAGATTCCGATGTACAGCCTTGACGCTGCCTACATGGCAGATAAGACGACCGGTTACATCAAACTGAACCGCTTTGCAGCCTCTTCTGCCGACGAGTTCAAAGAGGCATTGAAGAAGCTGCGAAAACAGGGAATGAAAAACCTGATTCTCGACCTGCAAGGGAACGGGGGCGGCTATCTCAACATTGCCATCGACTTGGCGGACGAGTTCTTGGACAAAGACAAACTGATTGTCTACACCGAAGGGAACAAGCAGCCGCGCGAAGAAGCGAAATCGACCGCTCGCGGAGACTTTGAAGAGGGACGTTTGGTCGTATTGGTAGACGAAGCCTCTGCCTCAGCAAGCGAAATCCTCTCGGGCGCCATACAAGATTGGGACCGAGGCGTCCTCGTCGGTCGCCGGACATTCGGTAAAGGATTGGTACAAAAGCCCATCCCCATGCCCGATGGCTCGATGATTCGTCTGACCGTCGCCCGCTACTATACGCCGACCGGCCGTTCCATCCAAAAACCGTATGTGAACGGGAAACAAGAGCAATATCACCACGACCTGATCGACCGCTACAACCGAGGCGAGCTGATGAGTGCGGACAGCATCCATTTCCCCGACTCGATGAAATACAACACCTTGGTTTCCAAACGTACCGTCTACGGCGGAGGCGGCATTATGCCTGATGTATTCATCCCGGTCGACACCTCCCGCTATACGGATTATCACCGGAACATCGTCGCAGCCGGGCTGGTCAACCGCATTGCGATGAACTATCTCGACCGGCACCGCAGCGAGCTCAACAAGCAGTATCCGAAATTTAACCGCTACAAACAGCAGTTCCAAGTGACCGAAGAGATGATGCAAGAGTTGATTACTTTGGCCGAGAACGACAAGATTAAATTCGACGAAGCACAATACAACCGCTCGAAACCGCTCATCATGCTGCAAATCAAGGCCCTCATCGCACGCGATTTGTACGACATGGGCGAATACTTCCAAGTCATCAATGACGACAACGCCAGCTTCCAAGAGGCGCTGCGAATCATCAATGATGAAGAACGATACAACAAAGTAATCAACAATTGACAATTCACAATGGACAATTGACAATTATTTTTTCACCGAGTGCAAAACCTGATTGTCAATTGTCAATTATCAACTGTCAATTAAACAAGCTATGTACTGGACACTTTTTCTGACATTTGTTAAAATCGGGACGTTCACCATCGGGGGCGGATACGCGATGTTGCCGTTGATACAGCGGGAGGTTGTCGACAGAGGCTGGCTTTCCAAAGAAGATTTCATCGACCTCTTCTCCGTCGCCCAGTCGCTGCCGGGGATTTTCGCGGTCAATATTTCGATTTTCGTCGGATATAAATTGAAAAAAGTATGGGGAGGCGTTGTTTGTGCATTAGGGAGTGTCCTACCTTCTTTTCTTATCATCTTGGTGATTGCCCTGTTTTTCACCCATGTTCAGGATAATGTATGGGTAGAGAAGGCATTCAAGGGATTGCGCCCGGCTGTCGTAGCCCTCATCGCCGTACCTTGTCTGACAACAGCCCGCTCCATCCGTATGAGCCACAAAGCACTCATCATCCCTATGGCCGCGGCTCTATTGATATGGTTGGGCGGCGTATCGCCCGTCTGGGTCATCTTGGCGGCAATCGCCGGAGGGCTGTTTTATGGATTGAAAATAAAAAAAGAGTAATATGATTTGGTGGCAACTGTTTTACGTCTATTTGAAAATCGGGATATTCGGCTTCGGGGGCGGATATGCCATGTTGTCGCTGATACAGGCGGACGTGGTAGACCGTTACGGCTGGATTACGTCGCAGGAGTTTACCGACATCGTCGCCATCTCCCAAAT
Source organism: uncultured Parabacteroides sp. (assembly GCA_944323815.1). GTDB lineage: Bacteria > Bacteroidota > Bacteroidia > Bacteroidales > Tannerellaceae > Parabacteroides. Next base: position 3,439 of record CALUTX010000214.1, read on the forward strand.
GACACCGGGCCCCATCGGTATCAACAGTGCCACTTACATCGGATACACGGCCGTCCACAATGCGGGTTATCCGCCTTATATGGCTGTCTTGGGGTCTTGCCTGACGACGTTTGCCGTCTGCCTACCCTCTTTTCTGTTGGTGTTGGGTATCTCTTATGCCTTTGCCAAATTCCGCCACAACAAATATGTCGAAGCGGCGTTTTACGGCTTACGCCCGGTAACCGTGGGTTTGATTGCCGCCGCCGCATTACTATTAATGAATGAAGAGAATTTCATTGACTACAAAAGTTTCCTGCTGTTTGGCGCCGCATTCGTCCTGACATGGAAATTTAAAATCAATCCGATTCTGATGATTCTCTTATCCGCTGCCGCCGGCCTCATTCTTTACTGATATTTTGTCGAGAGAAGTTTCTTTTTAGTCGAGGGAAAATCCGTTTTCCTCTAATGTAATTGCGCGTTCTTGCCGGGCAATCTAATTTTGCTCGCGTAAGCAATCAATAAGGTAAAAAGATTTTTAGGTTATTAAACCCCAAAAACAGTGATGAAACAATTGGTACATATCATTCTTTTCGGTCTGCTTCTTTCGACAAAGACACAAGCACAAACCGACCTGCCGGAACAATGGACACTGCGCAGTTGCATTGACTATGCATTGGAAAACAACATCACCATCCAGCGTAACCGCATCAGTGCAGAAAGCGCAGAAGAGGACGTCAAAAGTGCGAAAGCCGATTTCCTTCCTTCCATCACCGGAAGCATCAGCCAACGTATCGTAAACCGTCCGAACGACACCAACGGAACCATCATCAGTGGTGACGACATCACCACAAGTGAAAGCAAAACATCCTACAACGGGAGCTACGGTATCGACGCCAGCTGGACGCTCTACAACGGCGGACAGCGTCTGAACACCTACAAACAGCAAAAGCTGAACAACCGCATCGCCGAACTGAGTATCGAAGAGAGCGCAAACACCATCGAGGATAACATCACCCAACTGTATGTGCAAATTCTCTACTCTGCCGAGGCCGTCAAAGTCAACGAATCCACGCTGGAAGTCAGCAAAGCGCAGTTTGCACGGGGGCAAGAGCAGTTCAACGTAGGCAGCATTGCCGCGAGCGATTTGGCCCAACTGGAAGCACAAGTAAGCAGCGACAACTACCAACTGGTCACCTCACAAGCCACCCTGCAAGACTACAAACTGCAACTCAAGCAATTGCTCGAATTAGACGGTGACTTCGAGATGGATCTCTACATACCGGAATTGGACGACAGCAGTGTGTTGATTCCCCTGCCGGCAAAAGACGACGTGTATAATGCAGCGCTAAGCCTCCGTCCGGAAATCCAATCCGGGAAATTGAAC
>CALUTX010000215.1 GCA_944323815.1 uncultured Parabacteroides sp.
CTGGAGATCGACGAGAAAACATTCCAATAAAAGCGAACCATCCAATTCAGGTCCTGTATGCAAAACATCTCCAATTATATCAAAGCAACCCTCTTTTTTGACGACTTCAGTGAGATCAATGTCAAAAAAGAACAGGGTTTCACATTGCAGCAATTCAATTACGAATGCTCCCGGAAGAGAAATAACATGGGAATGCCCTATGGCCCAACACAGACAACCGTTTTAAAGTTCCTGATCAAATCATTACCGGACGGTTATCTGAAAGAGGTTTACAAACGGCTGGATGAAAATACCGACTCAAGCTTCTCGATCGTTTTCAACGCCGCTTTCCGCTCCGACGAATACGGGGAAACTGTACTGAGCGACTACGACAGCGCATTAGTGGCGACCGGATTCGTAATCGGTATTAACGAGGCTTATAGCGGAATGGACACCGGACTGATGATCACGAATGTGGAATTCCTGACAAAGAAAATCACCTATATCGGGAATGGGAACTACAAGGAAAATCTGTTTATCAACTTTTAAAACTATAAGGCTGGAATCATGGCAAACAATTATAAACTGACTTTCGTCGAGCTGTTTAAGCTGGGTACCAAAGATATCGTATTCACCTACAACCAGGAAAGCACTTCGACACAACAAGTCGGAATCAACAACAAGAATTGCGATCTGACACTGATGTCTTTCAGCTATTCAAAAGCGATGTACCTGCCAGGGGAATTACTGATAACACTAAAGCTAATGAGCATAAACGGCTCGCTCTCTTTCTCCGACATTGAAGCGGCGCACAATCTTCTGATGAGCAAATATATTAACGTAGAGTTTCAAGACAGCTTGACGGACAGCGAAACATTCTATATAGCCGAATTATTCCGCGTCTTCGACGTACAGGTCGAGAAGAGAATGGCATCCGGCGATACACTTTCCGTAGTAGTCAAGGCTTTCGACCCGCTTAAACACTTGACCTTGGACAAATTCTGCTCGGCTTATACTTGCAAGAAGCTGATAAAAGACGTAATCATGAACGAGAAGGTTTGGCCGGTCATGGCTCCCGTCAACATCAAGGACGAACTCACCAACGCCAAAACCGCAATGGAAGAAATCAACAAACTAAAATATGAACTTCAGACGCAGGACAACGCGCAAGCTGAAAAGACGAAAAAGGAAATCAAGGAAAAAGAAGAAAAATCCTTCATAGTTACCAATACCTCTTTCCTGACCTATTCTGACAATAAAAACAAGACTTTCACGGAGTTCATACAACCTTACCTGGTGCAATACAATGAGAGCTTCCTGGATTTCATTGTCCGTGTCACCAACAGGTGCGGCGAATTTTTCTATTTCGAGAGCGGAAAGATACATATCGGCTGGGAAAAGACAGAACCGGTAACCATCAGGAAATTCGACTCGATAACGTTCCCAAAAGAAGTCAGTACGGCATGGGCGGAAAACTCTATCGCCGACATACATAACGACTATACCCTGAAAGAAAACAAGAATTTGAAAAATACCGAAGCTCCCGACCAATTTCGTGACTTCGAGCTTGCCTCGGACGAGAACTTGAGGTCAATCCCCGAGAAAGGCCAATACACCAGCTGGAAAGATTTCGCCCTTTTCCCGGGATGCTTCTTAGTGAGCCTGGTTTCCGACGCCCTCTGTTCGCAGAACCTGGCGGACATTATAGCGGACCTTGGAATATCGACGGCGGCGAAAATGTCGAACAGCGTAATGTTGTCCAAGCAGGCCAACGACGGATATGAGACCCAGAATTTCGGGGGGGAATACAAGGAGGAAAGAACAAATGACAAGGAGATTTTCCCTTTCAGCACAAGTGACACAAACAAAAGTGTTGATTTCCCAATAGCCTACAGCCTGGAGTATTACACCAAAATCAGAAATGAGGTGGCGAAAGCGGAACGCTCACGGATAAAAGTCGGGCTAGGCGATAATTTCTACCCCGTCTCATTGGGCAGCATGATAAAGTTCGAAGGGGATTCGCAGCTATACATCGTGGTCAGTATTGAGAGCCGGATCGGAGGAAACCCCGGAGAAGGCGGTTTCCCCTGCGGCGAGAATTTCGGGATAGAGATCATTCCTTATAAAGAAAAGAGCATTGCCTACCCCGTTTCCGCCCACGTAAGCCCGATACGCACCAGCAAAGCGCAAAGAGCAATAATCACCCACAACCAGGATCCCCTGAAACTGAACAGGGTGCGGGTGCGCTACCCTTGGCAAGGAGAGTCCAAAGACTCTACGCCATGGATTCGCATCGCCCTGCCTATGGCCTCCAACGGCAGCGGATTCAACTTCCTTCCCGAAGTGGGCGATGAGGCAATCATCAACTACGAAAACGGGAATATCGAAAAGCCTTATGTGGAAGGAATGGTCTATTCCGGCGGGCAAACCGTGCCCTGCGACTTCAAGCGTACCTCTGGCCGGGTGATTTCTTCGGTAAACGGCCATTCCATCATCTTTTCCGACCCAGGAAAGATGAACCCCGTCCATTCCTTATCCCCAGCTTTGAGCACGATCAGCACTTTCATCGGAACCCCTATTTTCAGCATAGACGACAGGAAAGCGGCGGGCGGAATTGAGCTTACGGACGAATACGGTTTCTATTCCATCTCTATGTCTTCGGACAAACGAGCCATCTCTGTTGATTCTCCCTTTGGAAAGGTTGATATCAACGCCTTCACTGGTATCACCATCAGTGCGCCGAATGGGAATGTTCGTATTGAGGGAAAGAATATTGACATCGTGGCCGGAAATAATCTATCCATCAGTTCGGGCAATAATATTAATACGGAATTCTGGCCATTCAAATTGAGTAAAAAAGGTTTTGAAGAAACAATAGACGGGAAAGAATTCGTAATGGATCTTCTAAAAACTACCCTCGGAAAATTTTCACCAATAGACATGAAATTAATACGCACTATCATGGAAACTTTCCTACGTCCTATTGGCGGAACTATGCTCATCAAATCCAACCGATATTTGCGCTTAGAAGCTGGTAAAGGAAGTGCAAATCTATTTGGTCGTGAATTCATCAAACAACGATGGATAAACTCGGTATCTACATCCGGAGCACTCACACATAATCGGGCAACAAAAGATTTTAAAGAAGAATTTACGGAGGGAATCAGGGAAAATATAAACATTGGATCATTGAAAGCCGAAATAGACAGGCATTTTAATGCCCATAAGAACAACCATCGGGAGATAAACAATGCTAAAAATGATTTTGAAAGGCAAGCGCAAAATGTTAATAACGACTTTAATAAAACCACAACTGCTGTTGAGATAATCGAACAGCACAAAAAACCAAAATTCGAAATCAAGAAGCTATCTAGAAAGTCTCCCCGAAAAGCCGGATTAGAGCAATTAGCCTTGCAAATAAATCAAAGTGCCTCCGCATTATACAAACAGGTAGAGAATGCCACCAAGGATAAGGTTTGGAAGAATTGTATAAAATCGTGTCCAAAGCCCTTAAAAAAGGTATTTGACAACAATAAAATTAAGGCATTAATGGATGAGGTAATATCACCTGCCTATTATCTACAAAACGATGGCACATATCGTGATTACAATGATAATGTCGCCATTGATAAGACCGCAAAAAGAAAAGTTCTTCAAAAGGCTCTTGAGATTCTTGTGAACGAACATAACAACAAGAATCCCTTTAAAATCACATTGCCCAATGGCAATCCAAATCATGTGAATGATCAAAGTTGGGATAGTTGGGTTGATCAAATTGGTATGACAGTACAAACCCAACCCCAAAGTTCCTCCCCAAAAGACTTCTTCATGAAAACTTGGAACTTTAACTTTGGAGATTGGATGGAACAATATGCATGGGATTCAACCGATGACGGGAAAATTCTTATTTCCGAAAAGAAGGGTGAGACCTTACATATTGATCAAGGAATGTTGCAGGCACATACGTTTCAAGTACCCAATAATGAACTTGCTAGTCTAAAAGATAGTCTTAAAAATTAAGATTGCCTCTATGCTCGTATTCCTAACACAAAAATAAAAGATGAATCTATGGATATTTTAGCAAAACAATTCATCAATTGGCAAGCCGCATTGGATGAGTTCCAAAAGAATATCGAGAAGGATTTAAACGAGATCCGTCAACAAAAGGAAGAAGTCCAACAACTAAAAGCCGAAATCATAGATAAGCTTGACAACAGTCGTTATCTTCGTGATGACAACCGGCTCATTCTTTCCGCACCAGAAATTATTATCGGGAATGTCGATAAGAGTGGTCTGCTGAAAAGCGGAGCGTCAAGAGTAATCATACGTGGTAGCAATATCAATCTGGATGGCGTCGGTACGGACGAATCCAGTATTGGCTCTATCGTAAGCCGGGCGGCAAGTATCCGGCAAATCGCAGTTGACCCTGGCAAGGATGGTATAGAACAGGCCGTTAAAGAGACCTCCGAAATCGTCTCACAAGCCCGTAGTGTCGTCCTGCGGGGGGAATGTACTGCCGAAGATTATTTCCCGAACGCTCATTCGGCCACCACAACTGGAATCACGCTTTCAACGGACGGTTCTATCCTTCTTGATGCCACTCTGCCTTGCGATACGCTCAAGGATAAATTGGCCACAGAAGAAAAAAGCCTTTCCTCTTTTGTCGGTGACTTAAAGAAAAAAGCCAGTCAAGAAAAATCCAATATCACCAGCCTCATCAACCAACTGAACAAGCTCGCGGCACAAGATACGCTCAACAACGATACGGTATCCACAAGGGCCAATTATGTGGATATTGAAGAATTGCATACG
>CALUTX010000216.1 GCA_944323815.1 uncultured Parabacteroides sp.
CGAGATACAAGACATGAATCTGCAGGCGCCTCGGTTGAATGCCTCCATGGAACGATTGACGGCGACCGTCAAGACCACCAACCCGCAAGATACGACCCGCATCGCCAATATGGAATGCAAGTTGGACATGAACCGCCTGAAAGGAGCATTGCGCGATTCGCTGCAAGTTTTCTGCGGCAAAACGTCGGCAACCGTCCGCCTGCAGCCGGGCGACCGTGACCCGGCCAAGCCCAAAATAGGGCTTTCCATGGAAGCCGACACGCTTTTCTGCCGCATGGATAGCATCCGGATGGGCATGGACAAGGCCGGAATCGCTGTTTCGGCAGAGAAGATGCGCGATTCGCTGTGGATTCCGAAAGGCATCGTCGGCTTCAACCGCTTGATGGTCAGAATGCCGCAGTGCGCACTGCCTATCCGGATGGAAAAGACCTCTCTGACCGTAGGCAACCGAGCGATTACGCTACGCAACGCGACGATGCGCATCGGACGTTCCGACCTGACGGCAAGTGGCGCGGTGCATGATCTCTACGGCGCGATGAAATTTCATAAAACCCTGCGTGCCAAGTTGGAACTCTCTTCCAACAACCTGAACTGCAACCAGCTGATTCGTTCCCTCTCGTTCCCGACCGACACGGTGGCAGCCGAAGCAGCGGCGACCGACACGACTTCCACCAACATGCGCCTGTTCGTCATCCCCGATAACGTCGATTTCGAACTGCAAACAAACCTGCGCCGGGTACGTTATGGCAAGCTGCTCTTCGAGAACGTGCGCGGCGCTGTCGATGTCCGCAACCAAGCCGTGCACCTGCAAGAACTGAGCATGACCGGATTGGGCGCCACGATGCGCACGACAGTCATTTACCACGCCGCGCGACCGGAGCGAGGCTATGCCGGCTTCGACTTCAAGCTGCAAAACATCAACATCGCCCGGCTGGTCGATTTCTCCCCTTCGCTGGACACGATTGTGCCGATGTTGCGCTCCTTCGAGGGAACGGTCGACTTCAATGTCGCGGCGGAAACCGTCTTGGATTCCTGCCTGAACATCGAGATTCCCACCCTGCGCTCGGCCATTCAGCTGCGAGGCGACAGTCTGGTGCTGATGGACGGCGAGACCTTTGCCGAAATCTCAAAGAAGTTCTTTTTCAAGAACAAAGAGCGGAACCTGATAGACAGCATCTCGGTCAATATCACCGTGCAAGACGGCAACGTCACCGTCTATCCCTTTGAAATAGCGATGGACCGCTATCGCGCGGCAGTCGGCGGCACGCAAGACTTGAATATGAACTTCGATTACCACATCTCCATCCTCAAGTCCCCGATTCCCTTCAAGCTGGGGCTGAACATCTCCGGCAATCTGGACGACATGAAGTTCCGCATGGGCAAAGCCAAATACAAAGACGCCGTGACGCCGGTCGCCATCCGCCGGGTGGATAGCACCGTCGTCAACTTAGGCGACCAAATCGTGCGCGACTTCAAACGGGCTTTCCGGACGGGGCAGATGGAAAGATAATTGTCAATTAAATCGGGAGTTTGTCTGCTCCAGCCGAGACCAAACGGTCGAAGTAGCGGCGCAGCAGCAACGTCATCGCCTCCGACCGAATGCGCTGTTGACGCATTTCTTCGTCCATCGGCAGTCGCCCGAGTGGTTTCCAACCCGCACATCGTGCCATCGCTGCCCGTTTGTCCGCCGGACTGTCGGCAATCGCACCCCGTTCCTGCAAGATCCTGTAAACACGCGCCGGCATCAACCTTTCCAGCGGATACCCCTTGCGGTAATGGCTGTAGATGCGTTGTAACATCCGCGTTTCACACATCCGATTGTATTCCGCGCTCACCGGCGGCAGGGCCGCCTGTCGTCCCCGTTCGCGCTCGACCACCGCCCGATAGCGCAGTTCGCTCGTCCGGTACGCCTTCAGCCACCGCGCAAACGTCCGCATATTCAGCCCCATGAAGTCACCATACTCGCCCTTCGCCCCCAACTCGAAACAGAGCGACACTTCGCCGAAGGTCAACGACGGGAACGATTCTTGCAATTCCGAACAGAGTTTCGCGGCAATGATTAGCATATCTTCTTCGCGCGGCATTTGGAATCCAACCAAGATATAGACTTGCGGGAGTAAACGACTAACTTGTTGAGACAAAGTGTCGTATGTCACTGTTGAAATACGTGGCTCATCCAACGCTGCGGATAATCGCTGTTCCGTAATTACGTTCATAATCATGCATTTGTTTTAACTTTTCTGCTACTGCATTACCTAACTCTATGGCCTGTTGCACACGCGATTTCGCCGCCGGTCGGTTTCTTTGCCGGAAGTCTACCGCCTCATTCCGCCGCCGCGTTTCTTCCTCCATTTCTGCCGCCGAGCGGAATTTCATGCACCGCCACCAGTTGATAAAGTGCTGCGCATACTGTCTTTTGGGTAGGCATTCGCCTGTTTGTCCAATTGAAATAGCGTGATAATCAAACATTTCCATCGCTTCAGGGAGTAGCTGGATGATTCCTGCACCTTTCCCACTGATTCGGACGACCGACGCTAACCAATCCTCGTCTGCCAGCAATTCATCCCGGTATCCTCCGAAAATCTCCCTAATATTGATTTTTTTCGCTTCGCCCGCGTTTGTTGTTATTGTTGTTATATTTTCTTTTTCTTTCTTTTCCTTTCCTTTCCTTTGTTGTTTGCTTGCAACATTTTCCTCCAAACTTGCAACATTTTCGCCTAAAATGTTGCGAGCATCGTCGTTCGGAACGATTTCTTCACAGACACGTATGTTTTTGTAGCCCGACAAATCGATCAACAAAAAATCTTTTTCCGTAATCCAAACCTCTTTCCGGCGGTTCGCCACCAAGAAGAATTGCCGTTGAATCTCGACCGACGTCAAAATACCGAAACGCTCATACATTTTTTTGTCGAACAAACCCCGTTCCAACGCCTTCCCGATGACCTGCTTGACCGCTTCCGGCAAAAGACCGTTCATGGTCTTCCGCGCAAAAAGTAGGCAGATATCTTCATCCCATTCCAAGTAGAACCCGTTTTTGTATATTTTGCAAAATAATTTTAGCAAAATAACCAACCCTTTTTCACCAAATTCCGCCTCAATTAACGCAATCTTGTCCTCCTCAAAAAAATCCGTCGATAACGGAAAGTAATCCATCCCTTTTAATAACATCATGGCTATTGTTTTATTATTATTATTTTATTGTAGAGACGTAGCGCGCCGTGTATCTCTGCAACAAAGATACAGTCAGAAAAGGCGGATTCAAACGAACTTTTACAATGTTGATTTTATTTACAATCCTCTTGTGCTAAATCAACGTTAGAGAGTGTTAAATATGTGGTTTATCAAACTGTTCATCAAGCAAATAAATAAAAACGTCTATTATTTCTTCGAAATGTAATAAAATGTAAAAGAAATTGACAATTGTCCATTGTCAATTGGATTGCCATGAAACCTCAGACGCACTGCCATGAAATGCCGGATGCACTGGCATGAAATGAAAGGGGAGTGGAAAAGGGAGGGAAGTTCCTTGCCTTTTCGGATTAGATTTCTTATCTTTGTCCATCTTCATATACAAAACGAACAAACTATGACAATGGAACGACGCGACAAATACATCAATCCTTACACCGATTTCGGTTTCAAGAAACTGTTCGGTACCGAGATGAACAAAGATCTGCTTATCAGCTTCATCAACAGCCTGTTTCGGGGCGAAGAGGTCATCACTGACCTGACCTATCTCAACACCGAACATCTGGGCACGAGCGAAGCTGACCGCAAGGCCGTTTTCGATGTCTACTGCGAAAACCAACGGGGCGAAAAGATTCTGGTGGAGATGCAGCGCGGGGAACAGCGTTTCTTCAAAGACCGCAGCATCTATTATGCCACCTTCCCCATCCGCGAACAAGGGCAAAGAGGGGAGTGGAACTACGAGCTGAAGGCGGTGTATGTCATCGGTATACTGAATTTCACGTTTGATGAAGACGACGAAAACTATTTCCACCACGAAGTGCAGCTGATGGACACGAAAACGAAGAACGTGTTTTACGACAAGTTGACGTTCATCTACTTGGAGATGCCCAAGTTCAACAAGAGCGAAGACGAGTTGGACGGGATGTTTGAAAAATGGCTCTTTGTCCTGCGCAACCTGTCGCGACTGATGGAGCGCCCGAAGGCATTGCAGGAGCGCGTGTTCGGCAAGCTGTTCGATGCAGCCGAGATCGCCCATTTTTCCAAAATCGAATACGATGCTTACGAGGATAGCCTGAAAGCCTACCGCGATTGGAAAAGCACGGTGGACACCGCCGCTTACAAAGGACATGAAAAAGGTTTGGAAGAAGGCCTCAAAAAAGGGCGCCGAGAGGGACGTATTGAAGGGCGCAAAGAGGGACTTGCCGAAGGACGGCGGGAACAGACACTCGTTTTTGCCCGGCAAATGAAAGCAAACAAAGAGCCACTCGACAAAATCGCCCAATACACCGGATTGACGGCGGAAGAAATCGAGAAACTTCTTTGACAATTGATAATTGACAATTGACAATTATTTTTCACCGAGCGCGAAGCTAATTGTCAATTGTGAATTGTCAATTGAATTGCTGCTTCCCCAGCACCCGGTACACATACTCCATATCCACATTTTGGCGGACGAGGGCGGCGAGCTTGTCGTACTGTTCTTCCTTGAAGGCGGCATAGTCGAACGAGGTGTGGACAGATGAAGCGGCGAACCCTTGGGCGAGGTGGTCGCGCACGCTCGCGTTGTCGAGGATGCCGTGCAGGTAGCAGCCCC
>CALUTX010000217.1 GCA_944323815.1 uncultured Parabacteroides sp.
AAATCATCCACCAAACGATAGGTATAAGGTGATTGGGTCAATGGTTCCAATACTTCTATCGCCCGTTCAAAATTCTCTGAATACACATAAATCTTGCCCAACATGGCATACGCAGCCCCTCGTGTCGGTTTGCCTATCACTTCATTTTCTACCGGCAATAAAGATGCTGCTGTAAGCAAATCCTCTTCAGCCTGCGCCCAAATTTCCGCTTGAGAAGATTTAGCCAAAGGGAACGTTTCCGTAGATTGAGAAGCCGTCAGACGCAAAGGCGCATTCTTAAATTCTTTTCCCAATTGGAACAGATAAAAACCACGTATAAACAAACATTCCGCTTTCACTTCATTAATGAAGTCCTCAGAAAAGATACCTTCTTTTTCCTCCAAGCGTTGCATGATGGAGTTCGTTCTATATAACGCATTATAAAATTGATAGAACATTCCTTGCGAAAGCGAATTACCATTCGTATTCGTAAAATAGCACGCTTGAAACACCTCGCTGATATCATTCCTGAATTCCACTTCATCAGCCCGAGCGATACGCATCATCACTCCACGTGTCCCATAATAACCACCGTTCAATGCATTCTTCAATGGAGTATAACAAGATGTCAATGCCAATTCAAAATCAGCTTCCGTTTGCCAGAACGTGTCTTCCGTCGCATTATTCGGATTGATTTGATCCAATTGCGCATCACAAGAAGCTAACAGCCCAACAATACCAATTGCGCAAGAGGCTACATATAAATAAATTCGTTTCATATAATTGCTGTATTAAAATGTTACATTTAAACCTAACATAAACGTACGGTTAGACGGATAAATAAATTCGTCAAACCCACGCGAGTAAACATCCGTAGAATTCACATCAGGCGTATATCCCGAATAAGAAGTAATTGTAAACAAATTCTCCGCATTGACATAAACCCGAGCTTTTTGTATCAAACCATGGAACCATGCATTCGGGAAGGTATAACCAACTTGCAAACTTCTCAGACGGAAATAAGAACCGTTTTCCAAGAAACGGTCTGATTCAGAACGGGCATTCCGGTTCGGGTCTGTCCAAATCGGACGAGGTACACTGGCATCCTGATTCTCTGGCGTCCAATAATCCAACGTCGTACTCAAATAGTTCGTTCCACGAGTTACATCCTCTAACTCCAAACGGGTTGCATTGTAAATCTTATTCCCGGCAACTCCCTGAAAACCGATGGAAAAGTCAACATTCTTATACGTCAAACTTCCATTGATTGAATAAGTGAATTTCGGGAAAGGACTACCACAATAAACCCGGTCTTCATCATTAATTGTCCCATCATTGTTTGTATCCTTGAAACGAATGTCTCCCGGTTCTGCACTTGGCTGAATCAATACACCATCCTTTTGGTGAGCCTGTACCTCTTCTACACTGTTAAAATACCCATCAGTTGGAATCAACCAAAAGCCACCAATCGGATAACCTGCGAGTGTTCGTGTCGTATAAGTTCCACCATGAATCGTACCACTTGTAATAACCTGAGATTCGGAACCCATTTCGACCACTTCATTCTTGTTATATGTTCCAATGAAATTCACATTATATGAAAAATCCTTGTTCACTGCGTCATTCCATCCGATATTAAACTCAACTCCTTGATTTCGGATTTTACCGGCATTCCGAATCGGGTCATTAGAACCACCGGTTGAGATGGGAATCGGGACATTCAAAAGAATATCTTTCGTGTTCTTTACATACCAATCTGCTGTCAATGTCAATCGGTTACGCAATGCCATGAAATCAATTCCCACATTGGTCATCGCGGTCTCTTCCCACTTAATATCCGGACTGGCAAAAATCTTCGGGAAAGCCCCTTGAATCAGACCACCATTCCCATCCGGATAATTAATACCAGTTGAAACAACTGAAACAAACGCATAATTAGAAATTTCTTGATTACCCAACACTCCATATCCAGCTCTCAATTTCAATTGGTCCAACCACGAAACATTATTCTTCACAAAATCCTCTTCTGCAATATTCCAACCAACGGAGACCGAAGGGAAATTACCGTAACGATGATTCGAACCAAATCGAGAAGAACCATCCCGACGAATCGTTGCCGTTATCAAATACCGATTTTTATAAGAATAAAACGCACGCGCTAAAATGGAGGTCAACACACTACGAGAAGAATTACCACTCACAGCCAATCCCTGAGCTGCAGCATCAATTTCCTTAATTCCAGTTGGCATTCCCTGTCCTGAACCTTGCAAGAAACGATAACGAGAATCTTGATACGTATAACCTGCCAATAATGATATCTTATGGTCACCAAAAGTCCGGTCAAACGTCAATAAGTTTTCAACCAAAATATTGCGCGTTCTCGTTTGCTGTTCAGTCACTCGCGTTATATCACTTTTAGCCAACCCGTAATCATACAATCCCAAATAATAATTATAACGGTAAAACTGGAAATCAGGTGTTAAATTTAATTTATACTTTAATCCTTCGATTGGTTCTATCGAAACGTATGCGTTTGCAAATATTTTTACATTTTCACTATACCGATCCATCAAATCACCGTCTATCATACCTAACGGATTATATAAATTCACGACATCCCCATATAATCCACCATATCCCCCCGTTCGGGTATCATCGTATTTTTCTAATGTTGGTATAGATTGAATTGTATGTCCAACCATTCCTCCTCTAACTACACTTTCCAATGGTTTATTTTGGTCATACGTTAATACCACGTTTGTCCCCGCTTGGAAGATTCCTTTCTTAAAATCCTGCTTGCTCTGCAAAGTGTAACGCTGGTAATTCGTTCCTTTCATCACACCATCTTGATTCGTATATCCCACACTATTATAATAGGTAGAATATTTTCCTCCCCCTTTAACCGACAAACTATAATTTTGTACTAAAGCGGGTCCGAACATGATATCCTGCCAATCATTATCGGGTTTAGAAGCCAGATCCAACGCCATATCAAGGGGAGCCATACCAGCTGCTTGCCGAGATGCAGTCGTTACTTCCGCCCACCCGGCAGCATCCAACAAATCCAAATATTTAGACGGAGAACTAACTCCAATGTTTGCTGACAAATCGATGATCGGTTTTCCTTCTGTATTCGAACCCTCTTTTGTTGTTATAATCACCACACCATTTGCTGCACGCGAACCATAAATTGCGGCAGATGAAGCATCTTTCAAAACGTCAATACTGGCAATATCATTCGGGTTGATATGGTCTATGCTACTCATATACATTCCGTCAACGATATATAATGGAGCTGCATTGTTCAACGTACCGATACCTCGCACCATCACGCGCGTGCTTCCACCCGGTGTTCCACCTTGCGACACAATATCTACACCAGCGATTTTTCCTTGCAAAGCCTGCCCAATCGTCGTATTACTTTGTGTATTCAAATCATCTGTACTAATATTCGCTACTGATCCTGTTAAATCAGCCTTTTTCTGCGTGCCGTAACCAATCACAACCACTTCATCCAACGCCTTCGTATCTTCTCGCAATGTTACATTAATTACAGCCTGATTTCCAACAACAATCTCTTGAGACAAATAACCTATGTAAGAAATCTCCAACACGGCTCCAGCATCCACATTTAAGGAAAATTTTCCATCTATATCCGTTACCGTCCCGTTCGTTGTACCTTTAACAAGTACATTGGCTCCAATCACCGGTTCACCTGCGGCATCAACAATCTGCCCTGTAATTGTTTTAGCCTGCTGTGACACAGCAGGCTCGGCTATAGCCGACTTCCGTTTAGAAGAAAGGACGATATGTGTGCCTTCCATCTCATACTCAATACCTGCATTCTTAAACAAGTTATTCAAAACTTCCGATACGGGTTTCGTTTTCGCCTTCACCGAATATTTTCGGTTCACATCCACCTGATTATTGTAGATAAACAAATAATCGGTCTGATTTTCAATTTCTCTCAGTATTTCCTCCAACTGAGCGTTGTTTTTGTTGATACTCACCCGCGCATTCTGTGAAAACGAATTCTCTGCATACGAACAGAAGACGCAAGCTCCTAATAAGAATGTTGAAATCCTCATGGTTCTCATGATTTTTTTTCGTGACGGGCTTTTTGGATAAAACCTACCCGCCAAAAGATTTTTTTTCATACTTTTGTAACTAATTTGATGATTAATACAATGAATTAAATTGTGTTCGTCTCCAATGCCGGTAATTGCCCCCCAGCGTTTACCGGCATTTTATTTTCACTTGTCTGTTTCAACCTGTCTCCATGTGCTCATTATTTAAATGGTTAATACAATATATATCTATCTCGTTTCTATCGAATATAAATAATCTGATGCTCGTCGTCTCGTTCATACACAAAAGCAATATCTTTTTGCAGGACACGCAACGCATAATCAAGACCATCCGACTGCCGGAATTTCCCAGTAAAACTGTGTTTCAGAACATTCTTGTTTTCCACTTTTATTTGAGTTCCAAAATATTCCTCCAATTCTTTCATGATGGACAAGAAAGACTTATTTTTAAAACAAATCAATCCCTCTTTCCAACGATACAGGTCATAATCGTCAACAGGTGCAATTTTCAGTGTTCCGTCCATTTGCAAAGAGACCTTATTGTCGGGTTTCAATACCAACGCCTCATTCGCTTTACGCCGTGAAACCACTTTTACGCTTCCCTCCATCAGCGCGACTTCAAAATCCTCTTTTTCAGAATAGCTGTCAACGTTAAACTTCGTCCCCAAAACTTCCATATTACATTTGTTCGTTTCTACAA
>CALUTX010000218.1 GCA_944323815.1 uncultured Parabacteroides sp.
GTTCCGTTTGACGCGGGAGGTGGACGCGCATCCGTTTACCCCTTCCGGGGACGCGCTGAACGAGCGTTGTGAGGAGATTTTCCATATTCAGGTGGCAGGGTTGGCAAAGCGTTTGGTGCATACGCAGGCACAAACGGCCGTGTTGGGTATCTCCGGTGGATTGGATTCCACGCTGGCGCTGCTGGTTACAGTTATGACGTTTGACACACTCCAAATCCCGCGTTCGCAGATTATCGGTATCACGATGCCCGGCTTCGGGACGACGGGGCGCACCTATAACAACGCTGTCAACCTCATCCGTTCGCTGGGCGTTACGCTCAAGGAGATTTCCATCAAAGAGGCATGTCTGCAACATTTCAAGGACATCAACCACGACCCGGAGGTGCACGACGTGACTTACGAAAACAGCCAGGCACGCGAACGTACCCAGCTGTTAATGGACATCGCCAACCAAGCCAACGGGTTGGTTATCGGGACGGGTGACCTCTCGGAACTGGCACTCGGCTGGGCTACCTACAACGGTGACCACATGTCGATGTATGGCGTCAATAGCAGCATCCCCAAGACTTTGGTCAAATATCTGGTGGCATGGATTGCCGCCAACAAGGTGGACGATGCTTCGCGGCAAACGCTGCTCGACATCATTGACACTCCGATCAGCCCTGAACTCATTCCCGCCGATGCCGACGGACGCATCAAGCAGAAGACGGAAGACCTTGTCGGCCCGTATGAGCTGCACGATTTCTTCCTTTACCACTTCATCCGTTTCGGGTCACATCCCGCAAAGATTTACTTCCTTGCGCAGCGGGCGTTCGAGGGAAGCTATGATAATGCGACGATCAAGAAGTGGTTGTACACCTTCTTCCGCCGCTTTTTCCAACAGCAGTTCAAGCGCAGTTGCCTGCCCGACGGGCCAAAGGTAGGCTCTATCAGCCTCTCTCCCCGTGGCGACTGGCGTATGCCGAGCGACGCGGTGGCACGGCTTTGGCTCGAAGAAACGGAGCAATTGACAATTGATAATTGACAATTGACAATTGGGTTTCGCGCTTGGTGAAAGAATAATTGTCAATTGTCCATTGTCAATTATCAATTCCTCCCCGTTGCTTGTAGGTATTCGCGCTTCTTCACTTCGTATTGGGCGAACGACTCCACGTAGCGGTCGCGGCTCTGTTGGAAGAGCGTTTGTGCTTCAAGGAGGTCACTCATGGTGCAGGTGCCCGCGGTGTAGTAGTCTGTTTGCAGACGTAGGTTCTCGGTGGCCTGCTCGATGGACTTCAGGGCGATGCCTACCTGCTTGTAGGCGTCGTTCAGGTCGTTCCAGTTCTTGCGCATGCGGATGATGAGCAGTTCGCTCTGGTCGTCTAATTGGTCTTGGGCGTTGCGGACGGCAATTTTGTGTTTCTTGATGTCGTGCGAACCGCCCCACCAGTCGGTCAAGGGAATGCTCACCGTGGCAAAGCCTACCCAAAAGTCGTGGTCACGATCCAACAGGTTTTCATACGCATAGCCGCCACCGATGGCGACGGTCGGCAGATTCTTCCCGACAGCCATCCGTTTTTGCAGCTGCGATGCCTTGACGTTCTGCTGCAAAAGGTGGTATTCGTTCGTCTGCCCCAACGCGCTTTCGGGCGCGGCATAAAGCAGGGTCGGGTCTTCGGGCAGGCGGTTGTCCATCGTGAAAGTAACTTTCACGCTGTCAATACCCAATCCCATGTACTGCGCCAGCAGGTTGCGCGAGAGGGTAAGGGCGTTCTCCACGTTGATGCGCGAACTTTGTGTCTCGTTCTGCTTCAGTTGCACCTGTAACAGGTCGTTGCGGTTGACGACGCCTGCCTCGACCGATGCCTCTACATCTGCCTGCAAGCGCGTCAATTGCTCTTCGAGGACGGAGAGCGTGTGGAGTTTTTCTTTCAGGGAGACGACCTGCCAATAGTATTGCTCGGTGGTCAACCGGACTTCATTTTCCGATTGGCGCAGTTGCAGTTGGTTTACCTCTACTTGCAGGGCTGCCAGTTTATTACCATTGACTATCTGTCCGCCGGTGAAGAGTGGGAGCGTGGCCGTGACACCGCCCAGCAGCCCCTTATCGGCCATCGACATGACCGCGCCCGGCTGCATCTCCATTTCCAGTAGCCCCTTGTTTGCCAAGACGCCACCGCCCGTCGCACTAATGTTGGGAAAGTATTTCGTGAAGGCGTTTGCCTTGTCCTCCTTTGCCATTTGGAGGTTGTTTTGTGCATTTTTCAGACGCACGTTGTTGGCGAGCGCCTGTTCGAGGCACTCATCGAGCGTGTAGGCACGCTGGGAGAAGGCTGCCGTGAAGCTCATGCCTGCCAGGGTGACCATGAAAAAATATCTGTTTATCTGTCGTTTCATCTTGTTTTTGCCTTTATTTTGAATAATCCTTTGTTTCTTTTTTCCGTTAGCCGATAGCCGTTTTTTACCTCGGCAGGTGGCTTGTTTGCATTCGCTTGTGCAAAGTTTTGCATTTAGCTATGCAAAAGATTGCATTGCAGAATGCAAAACTTTGCACATGTCGATGCAAAATTCGTGCATCGGTGTTGGTGAAAATCTTCCCGCTTACTGCCGCTCCAATTGTTCGAGGCGTGCGCGCCGCCGTGTCGAACCGCGCAGGGCGAACCAGTAGCTGACGGGTAAAATCGTCAGGATGAAGAGCATCGTAATCAGCGTGCCGTAACAAATCACCGTGCCCATCGGCATCCACAATCCCGTTTTCCCTAAAATCATCGGAATCACACCCATCGAAGCGGCGGCCGAAGTGAGGAAAATCGGGCGCATACGACGCTGGGCGGAGTGGAAGATGGCATCGCGGACGTGCATTCCCTCTTTGCTCCGCAGCTCCTCCGCATAGTCGAACATGATGATTCCGTTGCGGACGATGATACCCAAGAGCGCGATGATTCCCAAGAAGCAGGTTACGCTGAAATCCACTCCCTGTATCAAGATACCGATGGCTGTCCCGAAGACGCAAAGCGCCATGGATGCGAAAATCAGGAGAGCCAGCGTCACCCGCTTGAAGTGGAAGAGCAGGATGGCAAAGATGATGCCGATGGCGACGACCAATCCGTTGATGATGGGAGGAATGTAATCGTTGTTGTTTTCCAGCTCGCCCCCGAAGCTGTAAGTGACGTTTGCGGAGAGCGGAAATGTTTTCAAGCGTTGCTGCAAGCGGTTGATGACCTCTGTCGCGTTCTCGCCGCGCCGGACGTCTGCCATGACGGTGGTGGTATAGACGCCGTTACGCCGTACAATTTGCCCGTTTTCCCACGTGGGTACAAAGTCGGCTATTTGGCGCAGCGGCACGCTTGAGGTGCCGCCCATGGCGGGAAGCTGCTCATTCAGCAGGTCGGTTGGCGTCGCGTTGTCGGCATGACTGCCTTTCAGCACGATGTTCAAGTTATAATCGCCTTCCCATACGTTGGCAACCGGGAGCCCCGCCCCGTAGCGCATGGCGAGGGCAGACTCGACGTGGGTATTACTGATGCCCAAGCGTGCCGCTTCGTCTTCACGCAGGCGGACGGTCGTGCTTGCCATCGGCTCTTCGAAGTCGGTATGTGTCATCGTCAGTTCAGGCATCGAGCGGAACAGGGCAAGCAGTTTTTCCGCTTCTTGCCGAAGCGTGTCGGGATGTTCGCCGCTGAGACGGATCTCTACCGGATAGACAGCCTCGCTGTAAGACAATTGTTTGAAGCGCACGCGGGCTTCGGGAAAGTAATCGGTGTACTTCGGTGTATACTCATCGAGCAGGGCGACGGTCGATTCCACGCCTGTTGTATTGACGATAAACTGGGCGTAGTTCGTTCCAGCGATTTGGGGCGCGTAGGCCGTTTGGAAACGGGGCGACGAGCAACCTTTGAACGACGCGATACTGACGATGCGCGAATCTTCCCGAAGCAGCCGCTCAAGGCTGTCGGCTACCATTGCCGTTTTCTCCACTGCCGTTCCCGTAGGTAGGTAAATTTCCACCGCAAATTGGTTGCGGTCTGCCGTCGGCATCATCTGCATGGGGAGCAAAGCGAGCAAGACAATCCCCAAGGCCGTGAAGCCCAACCCGGCGGCCAGCGTCGTTTTCGGGTGGCGGAAGCAGGCGTGCAACAGTTTGTCGTAATGCTTCTGCAAACTACCCAGGAAGGAAAAATGTTTACCCTCCGCTTGTAGCGGTTTTCGGATGAACCAATATTGCATGAAGGGAACCAGCATCGTGGCGACCAAAAGCGAAATGAAAAGAATCAGCGTAATCGCCCAAGGGAAGGCTTGCAGGAAATCATGTATCATCCCCGTCGTCGTGAACAGGAAAGGGAAGAAGGTGATACTAATCGCCAGCGTAGCCGAAAGGATGGACTTGAAGAAATGGCACGCGCTTTCGACGGACGCCTGCCAGCGGGGAACGCCTTCGCCAATCTTCTCTAAGTAATTGTCAATAATCACAATGGAGTTGTCCACAATCATACCTAATGTCACGATGAGCGCGGCGAGCGAAACCGTATTCAGTTCCAGCCCGAAAAGGGATAACAGCCCGAGCGAGATGAAAATCGTGATGGGAATGGTCGAAGCCGCCACTAAAGCAACACGTATAGGAAGCAGCAACACCACGACGATGATGACGGCTCCGATGGCGATACACAGCTCTTTCAGGAAGTTGTAGACGCTATCGGCAACCACCTTGGATTGGTCGGTGATACGGAAGAGATGCACTTCGGGAGGTAACTCCTGCTCGAAATCAGTCAAAACCGCACCT
>CALUTX010000219.1 GCA_944323815.1 uncultured Parabacteroides sp.
AATGGATTCCAAGTGTAAAATACATTTTCTTGCCTATCAACAGCGATACGGAGAAAATCATTATCCGGTTTCAACCTTGCAATCGGATTCATTGCCCAATCATATACTTCGATATAGGGATCAAAATATCTCATTCCCAGATTGATTGGAAACGGTTGTAATTCTCTCGCTTTCCTTCCCATATAAATGGCATAGATATATTTTTCTCCAGCAACAGGGAACATATAATAGAAATAATTGTCATAAATGTTTGATTTAACGTAGGGTGTAAAATCGTCATTTTGCAATTCGCAAGAATTTTTATTCGAAAAATGATAGTCAGCGGTCAATTCACCCTTTTTCAATTCATTGATGTAATTGAATCCGGCAACGAACTTATGTTTGTAACTTGAGAAGTTGAAAACATCCAATGTTGTATTATATGCATTTCCTAACTTCTCCGGGAAAGATGAAGTATAAGCGATGCTGTCAATGTTGGAATGTGTATTCAGTCGTAACAGAATAACTGATTTGCAACATTGTTCGTAACCCTAAACATCAATATGGAATCATTTACGTATGCAATTTCTTGCAAGGGATATATACCCTTTTGTATTTCGACTTCTGCAATAAAATTAGCTTTATCGTTTTTCAATTCAAATTGTTTGATGGTGGAATGAGCATTATCGAAAACAGATAGCCGATTTCCGCTACAACCTCGTATGATTTTAGGGGCAATGAATTCACCGTTTCCCGCACCTATTCTCCCAAAACTATACAGGAAATCATAAGGTTCATTCTTTTCATATACAAAAAAGCAATCTTCATTGGGCAAACGTTCATTTTGTATAACTATATAGTCATCCGATATTACAATATCCACTGGTTTCAGAATTTCTTTGATGGGTATTTTCTTCGATTTCAAATTTATATCTCGTTCGAATTCATTTAATATTCGTTCCCTGTTACCTTGATTGCATGAAAGTAACAGGGAAATTAAAATAACAATATTGACAACTTTGTTTTTTATATTTTTTATTTAATTAGGCAGCTGTTTCAAAATATCCCTTATGTCATATTTATAGAATTCATCTGTTGCGCTGTTTAATACATAGAGATAATGATTTTGGAAGTCAAAATCAAAATGGGTAGCAAATTGGTTTATTTTTATTTTTGCCAGTGGATTTCCGTCCCAATCAAATAATTGAATTTCGGGATATGTTTTTCTGCCGGTTTGGAATCTCAATTCATTTTCATTGATATAAAGGGCAGCAAAAAAGTCTTTGTATGTCCGTAAGCCTCCGTACGTGTAGGTTCTATTCCATCTTATTTTGTCTTCGATAGTTCCGATTTTATCCAACTTCTCCTTATTGGGACAGATGGTCAAACCAAAACTATCTGTTGCAGAAAACAAATTGATTTGGTCCAAATTGATAGGAACTTCCACAATCAAATCACTTGTCGGACTTTTTCTGGTTATGGTCGACAGAATATTGAAGTTCTCCCTATTTTCAACCGCCACACTATTGAGCTGTTCAAAATGCGTCGGGACTCTTTTCTTGCCATTTTTCCACAAGAACCTGATTTGTTGTCTTTCCTCGTTGGCAATTTCTTTGCAATAGACCGTACTGTCATTAATAATTGCCCGGTCAAACAAAAAAGAAGGTAAAGAATCATTTTTGATGGAAATATCCAAACCCTGTCTATCAAGCGTGTTTGTTACGTTCAATTTGTATAGTTTCCCGCTTTGGAAGTCGTATATATCTGAATAGATTTGATTGTTTTCGTAATAGAATAACGCGTCATCAGCTCTTGGAAAGCCGACGAATTCACCGGGACCGCCTCCTCTTCGAAGGAACTTACCTAAAAAGCGGTAGTCTTTCGATGATAAGAAATACCACAATCCGGAGTTGTCCGTAGTCGTGACGACTAATAAGGAATCAAAAAAGCAAAAAGATTTCATCCCGATAATATCCCATTCCACCAATTGGTCGTTATCAAGCGAGTATGAATGAGGGAACCCTTTGACGTAACGTACATTGTCGAAAGCCATGTATGCAGCATGCCGATTGGAATCGCAACTGCCAAATAAAAAGAAAGAGAACAAAGATAAAAATAGAACTTTATACATAATTGGAATTGTTTTTTTGATTCGGTACAAATATAAAGTAGATTTATGTATTAGCAAAAAAAATGAATACATTTAATCGAAATACGACTAAAAGAATAAAAAAGGTTGTCCTTTTTAGCGAAGAACAACCTCTGTCATGTTTGATGAAAAGCAATTTAAATCTTCTTTACTATCGCTTCCAGCGTTTCCGCCGTCACGTTTGTCGCCACGATAATTCCTTGTGCGTCAATCAGGAAATTTCGCAGCCCTTTTTGCAAGTTGTAATCATCAAAAAGTGCTGACTTTTCGCCCAATCCATCGTGGAATTGGTTCGTATGCGTCAGCTTGTCGGCCTTGACGGTTTCCGTAAAAATGGATTCGTTTGTATCCAAAGAAATCGAGTACATCGTGATTTTGCTCGAATCCAGCTTACTCATTTCGTTCCATAAGCGAACATTGCATGCCCGCGACTCGGCGTCGTAAGCAGCCCAAAAGTTGACCAGCGTGTAACGGCCGGTTTGATTCTTAAATTCGAATTTGTTTCCGTTTCCTGAAAACTCTATGCTCGGTGCAAGGTCGCCGGGGTGTGTGCCTACCGTCGGCTTTGCCTCTTTTGTTCCGGCAGATATGAGCAACAAGGCCACCATCGCCGTAGCAAAAAGAACATAAACGTTTACTTTCATATAACTCTTTTTTGGTTCAACATCATCGGAGCCTCTCGGAAAGTTATCCGCTCCGACCCCTGATTTTCAGGGTTTATATCTCGTGCATCTTTTCAGAAAGATGCCTCTTTTTGCTTAAACGGTGCCGCAAATATACAGACAAATATTCGTCCGCGCCAAATCTTATAACATTTTTCAAACAACAGCCGCTATTCTCTTGTATGTTTTACGGCATATTTTGTACAAATTGACCCGTTTTTACCATTCCCCTCATTGCATGGGAAAAGTTTGTTACTCCCCGAGGAGAAAAGTCGCGCTTCCCCGAAGGGAAAATGACCTTCTCCCGCAGCAATTGTTGGATTACCGACGGTGATTCTACAAACAGCGGCGCTGATTATACAATCGCCGTCACTGATTGTATAATCAACGCCGCTGACTAAAGAATAGGTATCGAACGCTCGAACAATTCATCTCTACCTGCAAAGATAGAGCTTCTTCCGTCAAAAAGAAATTTCTTACTCCGTCGCTTTGTCTTTGTCAGGATAAGGCGAGGGCATCGGCATTCCTTCCTTGATATACTCGTCGTAAACGATGGTGGGATGGTCTTGCAGGGATGCGATGGCATATTCCTCTTTAAAATTGTCGCGTCGGAAATTCTTCAATTTCAGGTTGTCCAACCCGTACAGACGCAGCGTCTGAGGTTTGTTTCCCGTTAACGAGCTTTCCAATACTTCCGAGTCCAAGATGCTTATTTTAGGCGTTAATTTGGGGAGGAGCTTTTGTTCCAACAAACCGCGATAGGCACCGATGTATTCACACAAAACGGTGTCGCCCCACGTGAAGATGCGGTATGTGAAGTTTGACCAGGCGGTTCGGATATGAATCTCGTTGGGCCAAATCTCGATGTAGGCTTCCGAATCGTAGTCCGGGTCTTTGATTGTCACGCGTTTCAACCGCTCTCCGTCTTCCAAGACGTTTGTTTGCCACTTGCCTGAATGCATGATATTTGCAATGATGTCCGGCATTTGTTCTTTGATTTCAAATCGTATTTTCATCTTTGCTTGCCTGCCAGTCAGGACTTTTTAAGGTTACCGGGTTCTTGTTTTTCTTGAATGCTTTTATATGGGTAACAAAGATCGGAGCAACTTTGTTTTGAAAAGGTGTCGCTTTTTGCAAGGAACTTATGTACTTTTGCCCTACAAAACATAAAATTCAAAGAAAAATGGTAAGACACATCGTAATGTTCAAATTGAAGGCGTTTGCAACTCCGGCCGAGAAGCAGGCCAAAATGGAGGAAATCAAAACGCGCTTGGAGGCTTTAAAGGATAAAATCGACGTTTTGCGTTCCATCCGGGTCGATTTCAACATCAATCCGGAAGAGACATGGGACCTGATTTTGACAACCGAGCTGGACACGCTTCAGGATGTCAATACGTACGCCAACCATCCGGAACATGTTGCCGTGGCAAAAGGAATCATCGGGCCGGTCAAGGCAGATCGGGCGTGTGTGGATTATGCATATTGATTCGGTGAAATGGAAGATTTTGATATAGAAGCCCGTGCTGAGCAGGCGGTTCGGAACTTTGAATCGGGTTACAACTGTGCGCAGTCTGTTTTCTTGGCTTATGCCGATTTGTTTGGATTGGAACGGGAATTGGCGCAAAAGATGTCTGTCTCGTTTGGCGGCGGCATGGGACGGATGCGCGAAGTCTGCGGGACGGTGAGCGCGATGGCGATGCTGGCAGGCTTCCGATACCCGGTGCCGGATACGACCGACCAAGAGGCGCGGACGCGCAATTACGCGATGGTGCAGCGGGGTGCGACGTTGTTCCGGGAGCAGTTTGGTTCGATTATCTGCCGCGATTTGTTGCCGCCCGAAGAGGCTGCGGCCACCGTGCCTGCTCCGTCTGCCCGTACGGCCGACTATTATAAGAAACGTCCTTGCGGGAAATACATCCGCGAAGCAGCCCGCATCGCGGGAAGGATGTTGAAAGGAGAATG
>CALUTX010000220.1 GCA_944323815.1 uncultured Parabacteroides sp.
ATCTCTTTGACATAACGCATCAGGCGTTGCATGTTCCGCGTATCCTTTTTCGGATCGGCAACAACCATAAAAAGCTGCCCGATACGCTCTTCGTCACTCAATTTATCAAAAACAGAATCCACCCAATGATTCATCTTTTGCTCATCCACTGCCCGATACAAATTCGGCGTTGTCTGCGCCACAGCAGATAGCATCATCACCCAACCGCAAATAACAATTGATATTGTTTTCATACATTAACTATTACCGGTCAAAAATAAGAAACTGTTTTGATTTGACAAAGTGTGTTCAACCGCATGAACAGAATTTTGACCGCGAAACAGTCTGTTTGTGGAAAAGAACGCCGTGCAAATCAGCGTCATCTGCAGAAGCAACGGGCAGTTATATTTGGGAGCCATCTGGAAAGAGAAACCTTATTTGATTACTTACGACGAGCAAACGGGCAAAGTGGAAAATCTCAAGCTCACCTACCCCGAACATACGTTTGCGTTTAAAGAAGGGAATACCTTCTTGCCCTGTTTCATCTCGGCTGACAACCGATACCTCATCGGCGTCGAACCGCAAGAAAACGACGAAAACTCGGTGCTTATTTTGGTCGAGCGGGACTAAAAACGCGGTTTGACGCCCTCCCGCCAACGATTTTTGTGCATTCAAGGCCTTGGATGTAAAGAAAAATCCAACTTTTTTGCATCTTGGGCTGAAAATGCACAAAAATGCCGTCGTTTTATACATTGACGGCTGACAATGTATAAAAAGAACGGTTTTTTATGCATCCAACTCATTGAATGCATAAAAACAGCTGATTTTTATACATTGACGGCTGACGATGTATAAAAAAGCTGTTTTTCTATACATTGTCAGCCGTCAATGCAAAAAAATCCGTCGATTGGGGATTTCGCAAGCTGTTTATCGCTTCAGCGCGAATTTCCGGACGTGCGTGCCGGCGCCTACGTGAATCCGCTCGTCGCCTACGCGGATTTCAGCCGTGCAATCGGCAGGAATGGTTACGGTGAGTTCGGCTTCATCACCCGTTTTCTTCCATTCGCTGGTGACAAGGCCGCGCACCGAGTGATAAGCGCCCTTCACCCAATCCAGCCCCTCCACAAAATGAGGCGTAATCAAAATGTGGCGGAATCCCGGTTCCTCCGAAGCATAGTTGATACCGGCCAGCTGGTTCATCATCCATGCCGACACATCGCCCATAAAGACGTGGTTGAGCGAAGCATCCCGGAACTTGGGGCTAAGCGTCCACGTTTCGGGCAGCGTCGTGTATTGCATCGTCTCCACCCAGTAGCCCCACGAGGGCGCGTCGGTCTTCGTCACCATTTTCATCGCATCTTCCACGTATCCGTAGCGCGTCAGCATGGCGGGAACGGTCTTGCTGCCCAACAGGCCGAAATCGAGAAAATGGTTGTTTGCCCGCACCACTTCGCACAGTTTATCTGCCACCAGTTGTTCCTTCCCTTCCGGTACAAGACCCAAATAGAGGGCAACGGCTTGCGCGGTTTGCGTTCCTTCGGCATAGACGCCCGTCTCGGGATGAAAGAACTTCTGATTGATAAGCGATTTCAACGCTTCGGCTTTCTCCCGATAAGGCGTCGCATCTTTTCCCAAAAGGGTGGCGAAGCGTGCCATCAGGCAGTAATCCAGATAATAATAGGCGGTCGAGGTGTAGGTGTTGTTCGTCGTCGCTTTCCAGTAGACCCAATCGCCCAGCCCGAACGTCAGGAACCCACCCTCCTTCTCTTTCGTCTTCAGATAATCCAGATAGCGGAGCATGGTCGGGTAGAGGCGTTCGATACTGCGCGTCGTCCCGTAATAATTATAGAGTGCATTCGGAATGATGAACATCGCCGCGTCCCATACCGGTCCGGGCCATTCACCATAGCCCCAGCCGCTCGAGGGAATAATGCCGGAGATGTCGCCAATGCTGTCCCGCTGATTGTCGATGAAGTCGTTCATCCACTTCTCATACAACGTGATGCCGTCGAAGCCGAGCAATGCCAAATCAATGGCGACATGGGCGTCTGCTGTCCAACCGTTTTTTTCCCGTTGCGGACAATCGGTCGGGATGCTGTGCAGGTTACTGCGATAGGCTTGCATCGTCGCGTTCCAAATCTTATTTAACAACGGATTCGAGCAGGCGAACTGCCCGACCGGCTCGACAGCCGTGTGCATGAACAGCCCCGTCAGACTTTCCTTTGTCAACTCGACCGGCGCAGAGCTTTCCACCTCGACATGCTGGAATCCGTGATAAGTAAACGAAGGCATGAAGAGCTCCTCCCCGCCGGTTCCTTTCAGAATAAACACATCCGTTTGAAAGATTTCGTCCGGTTTCACCGGGTGGTAATAGACATTGATGTTGCCTTGCTCCAAGCGGCCGTCCGATTTGAGCAGTTCGCCGTGCTTCAACGTGATACGTGTCCCCGCCTCTCCTTTCACCTTCAGGCGGCAAAGTCCCGCAAAGTTTTTCGCGAACGAGAAAACATACAACCGATCACTGAAAGCCTTCATCGACACCGGCTTTAATTCTTCCGTTACCCGGATGGCAGGCATCTGCTGGGCCGTCAGCAACGGAGCCGGAGCCGAGGTCAATACGGCCGGTTCCCAACGGCTATCATCAAAACCGGCAGCATTCCATCCCGCTTCTTCCAATCGAGCATCGTATTTATCGCCACTGTAAAGATTATTATAGGTATAAGGCCCCGTAGCGGTACGCCACGTTTCGTCTGTTGCCACAATCGCTTCCGTTCCATCGGCATAGGTGAGGCGCAATTCGCAAAGCATACGCGGCCGGTTGCGCCAACGTGCCGTCTCGAAATTCCAGACGGCAACCGACTGCTCATTATACCATCCGTTGCCCAATACCGCCGCGACTGCATTCTCTCCTTGTTGCAAAGCCGAAGTCACATCGTGCGTCACATAGAGAATCCGTTTATCGAAATGCGTATATCCGGGGTCCAGATAATGATCCCCTACCCGCTTCCCGTTCAGGAACAGTTCATAGTAACCCGCCGCAGCGATATAGAGCCGCGCCTCCTTCACCGGTTTATCGACTGTAAAGGATTTGCGAAACATTGGTGCCGGCTCGAACTCTTTGTCATGACTGTCGGTAATCCATGCGCCGGACCAGTCGGCAGGCGTGAACTTAGCCGTCTCGAACGTTGCCGTTTCCGAAGTCCGGCAACGGTTGTTCGCTTCATCCCACACCGTCACATTCCAATAATAGCGCGTGTGAGGCTTCAGAACCGTTCCCTCTTCATACGGGCGCAACTTGTCCGGCGCCGTCCCGACACGGATTTCGAAACGGGAAACCTTGAAGTTTTCTTCTTCACCCGCATATTCCCACGTGAAACGCGGTTGCTGCGTATCAATCCCGATGGGGTTACACAAATATTCCGTGCGCAAATTAACCGGAACCGTCTGCTCGTTCTTTCCCTCGCAGCCCAGCAGGAGCAGGCAGACGGATGCGATATAAAACAGATTGCAACTCTTCATAACCTTTGGTTTAACGTAAGACTTTCACTTCCGTCGGCGCGTCGATTTGGCTCTTTACCGTCCCGTCCGGCAGCTTTTCATGACGAATTTTAATGATGCCGTAAGGCGTCGGGAAGGTTCCTTCCGCCCATTGCAGGTCGCCTAAATGGGGTGTGATGCGTACTTCGCGGCAACCCGGTTTCACCACCTGTACGCCCAATACATACTCGCTCAGCCAAGCGGTCGGCCCCGACGCCCATCCGTGGCACAAACTATGGCGGAATCCCTTGTAGCAATACGCACCATAGTCTCCGTGAATATCTTTTTTCCCGGCGGGTACCAGCTCATCGATGCGCGCTGCGTTGGGCAACCAGTCGAGATTGAAATCTTCCCAAAAGGTTGTCGCACCCAAATCGAGCATCGCGCCCCAGAACTGACGGATCACGTCGAGCGCACCCTGATAGTTTCCGGCAGCCGCCATCGCCCGCAGCATATAATAACCGTAGAACGTAGAGAAGCCATGCCCCCCGTTAACCGACAGATACTTTTCATTCGCCTCTTCCGGCTTCATCAGCCCGGCCAAAGCCAGCAACGAGGCCGCCTGCTTCGAACCCGGCGCATCGGGGGCTATGTCTGACTTCAGGAAAGGCTTTATCACCTTCGGAGCTGCTTTGAACATCTTTTTCCGCACTGCTTCACAATCGGCTGCCAACGCATCTTCGCCCAAGATGGTGCAAAGCTCGCTTCCCGCCTGCATCGTCTGCGCCATCAGCGCCTGCAATCCGGCATTGATGGCAAGCGGATTCTCGCTGGAGGGCCAATCGAGGAAACGACCTCCGCCGGCGTCGAGCTGCTCGAGCCCCTCATCGCTCACTTTCGTCATCAAGAGGCGGAGCAAATCGCACAGATAGGTCTGCTGCTCTTTCAGATAGGTAAGGTCACCTTGATAATAATACCAATCCCGCTGGATCAGTACCCACCACATGGAATAGGTACACATATTGTTCATCCATCCCGGCAGCGGCGTGACGTCGCGCACCAAATCCAAACTCTTCGGGATTACCTCATTATAGCCGAAAACTGTACTGACCGTCATCACTTCGGGATGCAAATCCCCGATCCAGACCAGCCGGTCGCGCTTGATGCCGTCCCAGATGTATTCCTGCATATTCAGGTGGACGGTATAAGCCCCCGTCTGCCAAATCCGGTTCATCCGCTCGTCATTGCAGCGAAACGAGCCTTTATAAGGAATATCGCGGTAGG
>CALUTX010000221.1 GCA_944323815.1 uncultured Parabacteroides sp.
AGGAGCGGGAGATGGTGCTGACCTCCTGTTCGCGGCTACCGAAGTTCATGCCGCTGGCGTTCATCAGCTGGAGGTAGTCGATGATGATGGCCTTGACATCGTGTTCGCGCACCAACCGGCGTGCCTTTGTCCGAAGCTCGAAGATAGATAAGCTGGGCGTGTCGTCCACGTAGATGGGGGCGTCGTACAGCTCTTTGATTTTGAAGTCCAGCTGTTACCATTCATAGTTTTCCAACTGTCCGCTCTTGATTTTGTCGCCCGGAATCTCGCAGACGTTGACGATCAGACGGTTCACTAACTGGACGTTGCTCATTTCAAGCGAGAAAAGGGCGACCGGGATGTTGAAGTTCACTGCCATGTTTTTCGCCATCGAAAGGACGAATGCCGTCTTTCCCATGGCTGGGCGGGCGGCGATGATAATCAGGTCGGAGTTCTGCCATCCGGAAGTGATTTTGTCGAGGTCGTGAAAGCCGGTGCGGAGACCGCTTAACCCCTCTTTTTGGTTGGCCGCCTTTTCCAACATTTCGATGGCCTCTTGGATGACGGAATTGATTTGGACGACATCTTTCTTCAGGTTTCGCTGCGAGAGCTCGAAGAGTTTCCCTTCCGCTTCTTGCATCAGGTCCTCGATGTCGATGGTTTCATCGAAGGCTTTTCCCTGTATCTCGGAGGTAAAAGTGATTAGTTCGCGGGCCAGATACTTTTGGGCGATGATACGGGCGTGATATTCGATGTGGGCGCTGCTGGCCACCTTACCGGTCAGCTCGGAGATGTAAAAGGGACCGCCGACCTCTTCCAGTTCGCCTCGTTTCTTGAGCTGTTCGGTGACGGTCAACATGTCTACCGGCTGTTGGCTGATGGCCAAATCCACGATGGCGGCATAGATTTTTTCATGCGCCTTCTCGTAGAAACATTCCGGTTTTAGGATTTCGCTGACCTTTGAATAGGCGTCTTTCTCCAGCATCAAGGCTCCTAAAACAGCCTCTTCCAGTTCGCGTGCCTGCGGTTGCAGACGTCCCATTTCGGGGATGACGGCGGGTTTGCTCCGTCTTCTCCCTTTTGTATTGTTCGTTTGCTCTGCCATTCGATATGTGTTTTTGTGAAAGTCAAATGTACTACTTTTCGTTCTACAAGGCGCAAAGGTATTAATTTAATTAACTACTTTTGCAGACTACAAATGAGATAGCAAACATGACATACGAAGAGACGATTCATTATTTATATACAAGTACGCCCGTCTTTCAACATGCTGGTCCGTCTGCTTATAAACCGGGGCTGGGAACAAGTATTGCGTTGGACGATTATTTAGGCAATCCACATCGTTATTATCACACAGTTCACATTGCAGGAACGAACGGAAAGGGTTCGGTCAGCCATCTGTTGGCTGCTATCTTGCAGCAATGCGGTTACAAGGTGGGGCTTTACACCTCGCCTCACTTGGTGGACTTCCGCGAGCGTATTCGGATCAACGGGCGGAAGATTCCGCAAGATTATGTGGTTCGCTTTGTGGAGCAACATCGCGCTTTCTTCGAGCCGCTTCATCCCTCTTTTTTTGAATTGACTTCGAGCATGGCGTTCGACTATTTCCGTGCGGAAGAAGTCGATTGGGCGATAATCGAAACCGGAATGGGAGGGCGGTTGGACAGTACGAACATCATCACGCCGCGCTTGAGCGTTATTACCAATATAAGTCTGGATCATACGCAGTTTTTAGGCGACACGGTCGAGCAGATTGCAGGAGAGAAAGCGGGAATCATCAAGCCGGAAGTCCCGGTAGTCGTGGGCGAAGCGGAACCGGCGAGCGTCTTGGAGGTGTTCCGCCGGAAAGCGGAGGAAACGCGTTCTCCATTGTATGTGGCGCAGACAGGAGGTTTCTTATCGAGTGCCAGATTGTCTGAGCAAACAGGGAGATGGCAATTGGAGTCGGCTGAATTCGGTACGCTGTCGGACGAATTGGGTGGCGTAGTGCAGGAGCGGAACGCAGCGACGGTCTTGGCTGCCCTTCATGTACTGAAAGAACAGGGTGTCCGGATTACTCCCGACGCGGTGCGTGCCGGTTTTGCGCAGGTGGTCGAGCTGACCGGTTTGATGGGACGTTGGCAGGTGTTAAGCCAACAGCCGAAGACGGTGTGCGACACCGGACACAACGCCGGCGGGTGGCAATATCTCAAGCAGCAATTGGAAAAGGAATTGGAACGCCATCCGCGCCTCTTTATGGTCGTCGGAATGGTCGGCGACAAGGATATAGACAGTGTACTGGCACTGATGCCACGCGAAGCCTCCTACTTTTTCACGCAAGCCTCCGTCGAACGGGCGATGCCTGCCGGGAAATTTGCCCAAAAGGCGGCGGAGCACGGTTTGTCGGGGACGATTTGCCCAACGGTTGTGGAGGCAGTCAAAAAAGCGCAGGCGCAAGCGGGAGCAGAGGACCTGATATTCATTGGCGGCAGTAATTTTATCGTTGCAGACGCCCTGCCATTGTTTTTCGGGGAGGAAGAAAAGGAAATATAAATTAAAAAAATAGCATAACATGACAGAAAAGATTCAAAGAAAATTGAGCGAATCCAAAACAGCCCGTTGGACGGTGCTGGCTTTGGTCGCGTTTACGATGCTTTGCGGCTATTTCATTACTGACATGATGGCGCCGCTGCAAGATTTGTTGCAAACTCCGGTAGAAAACGGCGGATTAGGCTGGACCGCCAACGAGTATGGCCGATTTACGAGCGCTTACGGCTGGTTCAACGTCTTCTTTCTGATGTTGATTTTCGGCGGAATGATTCTCGACAAGATGGGGGTACGTTTCACGGGCGTGATGGCTGCCAGCATCATGTTGGTTGGCGTATTCATCAAGTGGATAGGCGTTTCGCAGGACTTCGGAGGGGCAACAGTTTCTGTTTTTGGTACCGAGTGGGGCTATCCGCTGCTTATCGCTTCGTTGGGATACGCCTTGTTTGGCGTTGGTATTGAAATTGCCGGGATTACTGTTTCCAAAATCATCGTGAAATGGTTTAAAGGGAAAGAGATGGCGTTGGCGATGGGCTTGGAAATGGCTTGCGCTCGCATCGGAACGGGATTGGCGATTGGCGTCACGCCGCTTTTGAGCCGTGCGTTCGGCAACTCCATCAGTATGCCGGTTTTCATCGGTTTGATTTTGCTTTGTATCGGCTTGCTTTCCTTCATCGTCTTCGTGGTGATGGATAAGAAACGGGATGCAGAAGAAGCAGAAACGGCGACGGAAGAGGAAAAAGAGGAGCCGTTCCGTTTCGGGGATATTTGGAGCATTGTGACGCTGAAAGGTTTTTGGTACATGGCGTTGCTTTGCGTTTTGTTCTACTCGGCTGTGTTTCCCTTCCTCAAATATGCACCGAATCTGATGATTAATAAGTTTGGCATTGACCCGGAATGGTCTGGCGTGATCCCGGCTCTGCTTCCCTTTGGTAATATTTTGCTTACGCCCTTCTTCGGGAACCTTTACGACCGCAAGGGAAAGGGAGCGACCATCATGATTATCGGTTCCATTATGCTGATATTTATTCACCTCATGTTTTCTATCCCTATGTTGGACAATTGGCTGGTTGCGCTCGGTCTGATTATCTTGCTGGGCATCGCCTTTTCGTTGGTTCCGTCGGCGATGTGGCCCTCCGTCCCGAAAATCATTCCGGAGAATAAATTGGGTACTGCCTACGCGCTGATTTTCTGGGTGCAGAACTGGGGATTGATGGGCGTGCCCTATATGATTGGCATCGTGCTCGACGCTTACTGCATCACCGGGCAGATTGACGGTAAACCGACCTACGATTACACCCTCCCGATGTTGATATTCACCTGCTTCGGCATCCTGGCACTTTTGATTGCGCTCTTGCTGAAACGCGAAGACCGCATCAAGGGATACGGTTTGGAGCTTCCCAATATCAAGAAAGAGGAAGTGATTGTGATGGAAGAGGAACTGATTGGCGAAGGACAACGTTAACAAATAATTCTATCCGATATGATTTGTTTTCCGAATGCCAAGCTTAATTTGGGATTGCATATCGTCGGCAAGCGTCCGGACGGCTATCACGACATCGAGACAGTCTTTTATCCGATACCGGTAACCGATTCGCTCGAGGTGGTTCGCGCGGACGCCTTCCGCTTTGAGCCTTCGGGTATCCCGGTAGACGCTCCGGCGGAGAAGAATCTTGTCATAAAGGCGTTGAATTTGTTGCGTCAGCAATATGAAATTCCTCCGCTGGCCGTCTATTTGCTCAAAGCGATTCCGTTTGGCGCAGGCTTGGGCGGTGGTTCGGCAGACGCTGCCTTCATGTTGAAATTGGTGAACGAGTTTTGCGCCTTGGGGCTGACGGATGCACGTTTGGAGGAGCTGGCAGCCTCGCTGGGCGCCGACTGCCCTTTTTTCATCCGCAACAAACCAGTCTTCGCCACCGGGATAGGCAATCTTTTCGAGCCGGTGGAGCTTTCGCTGAAGGGGTATCATCTTTGCCTGGTCAAGCCCAACGTCGCCGTCTCGACGGCAGAGGCTTACGCGCTGGTGAAACCCGCCGTGCCCGCTGTCTCGCTGAAAACCATCATCCAAAAGCCTGTTTCCGAATGGCGCGAGGCGATGGTCAACGACTTTGAAGCGAGTGTCTTCCCGAAACATCCGGTTATCCGGCAAATCAAAGAGCAACTCTATGAGGCGGGTGCCCTTTACGCCGCCATGTCCGGCTCCGGCT
>CALUTX010000222.1 GCA_944323815.1 uncultured Parabacteroides sp.
AACACCGTTTCCGGTACAAACAACCAACCGTCATGAGTAAAATAGGATTAGTCATCAAACGAGAATATCTGAACCGAGTCAGTAAAAAGTCTTTCCTGCTGTTGACATTTCTGACCCCTTTTCTGTTCGCCGCATTGGTCTTTGTTCCCTTGTGGTTGTCCAGTATCAAGGGTGACGATGCCAAGCAAATCGCCATCCTCGACTCGACCGGCAAGTATGCGCCCCTATTCAAAAATACAGAAGAATATACCTTCATCACTGAACAAGGGGTCAGTTTGGAAACATACCGCAACAATCCCGACAAAGAGATTTACGCGTTCCTGAATATTACCGGCGACCTGTTGCAAAACCCCAATGCCGCCACGCTTTATTCGCAGAAACAAATTTCCATGGGATTGAAAGATTTGGTCGATAAAACCCTTTCCGATTATTTACGTGACGAGAAATTAGCCTCTTACCACATTGACAATCTGAAACAAATCATCGACGAAAGCAAAATCAATTTCACCATCAAAACCGTCAAATGGGACGAAGACGGAAGCGAAAAAAGCACTTCGGCCGAAGTGGCTTCGATTTTGGGCATGATTCTCACCATCGTCATCTATATGTTCATCATCATGTACGGCTCGATGGTCATGCAGGGCGTGATGGAAGAAAAAACCAACCGGATTATTGAAGTGATGATCTCATCCGTCAAGCCTTATGACCTGATGATGGGGAAAATCATCGGTATCGGTTTGGTCGGACTGACGCAGGTTTTCCTGTGGGGTATCCTTACGAGCGTCCTAATAGCTGTCAGCATGTTTTTCTTCGGTGGCAATGCTTCGCCCGAAGATATTATGAACGCACAAATGGCTG
This sequence comes from uncultured Parabacteroides sp., assembly GCA_944323815.1. Taxonomy (GTDB): domain Bacteria; phylum Bacteroidota; class Bacteroidia; order Bacteroidales; family Tannerellaceae; genus Parabacteroides. Next base: position 859 of record CALUTX010000222.1, read on the forward strand.
CACAAGGAACAGGCAACCTGATGATGCCGACAGACAGTTCGGCACAATTGAATCTGCAGATACAAGAAATCATCAATTCGATTAACTTCGGCATGATTGGCATCTGCTTCGTCTTGTACTTCATCGGCGGGTACCTGTTGTTTGCCGCCCTGTTTGCGGCTATCGGCAGTGCACTTGAACAACCGGAAGACAGCCAGCAGTTCATGACGCCCATCATGATTCTGATGATATTCAGCCTCTATGCCGGTGTTTACAGTATGAACAACCCGGACGGGCCACTGGCGTTCTGGTGTTCGATGATCCCCTTCACTTCGCCCATCGTCATGATGATCCGCCTTCCGTTTGACATACCTATATGGGAATTGTTGATTTCCTTCGTGCTGCTTTATGCGACGGCGCTGCTGACCGTCTGGTTTTCGGCCAAAATCTACCGCGTCGGCATCCTCATGTATGGCAAAAAGCCAAGCATCAAAGAGATGATCAAGTGGGTCAAATACAAATAACAAAAAAGCCGGTCGCATCAAAAAAACGACCGGCTTTTTTGTCGAGTTGTTCAACCAGGGCTCGAACCTGGACTAACAGGACCAGAATCTGTTGTGCTACCATTACACCATTGAACAATTCCGTTTTCTAACAAAATAATTGAGTTTTTTGTTGTTCAACCAGGGCTCGAACCTGGACTAACAGGACCAGAATCTGTTGTGCTACCATTACACCATTGAACAATCTCGCTCGTTATGCCACCAACGCTCCTGTTGTTAGCGTGTGCAAAAGTACATTCTTTCTCTACAAAAAACAAATAAGTAGCGATATTTTTACATACTTTTTATACACACACAGAAAAACTCTCGTTAACAGAAACGGTAAGATTCGGATTCATGCAAAATGAAATCGTTCAAATCGGCATCGCCGCAATCGAACGATTTCACTTGCTCTCCCTCTTTCAACTTACGTATGATATAAGTTGAAAACAATTCATGCTGACTGGGCTTCATACTTTTTCCGATAAGGCCTGTTTGTGTTTCCACTCCCGTTCCCGGTCATATTCCTCCCCACGACGAAGCATATCCATAAACAGCTTGTAATTAGCCAGTCTTCTTTCTCTCTCTTCCAGCGTTTCTCTCGGCGGATTTTTCATCCGCTCCTCGAACCGCTTTGCGTCTTTCCCGTAAAGTATCGGAGTCTCTTTAATCGGTCTTGCCATAGTCTATCTGTTTGGTTTCAGTGCAAAGATAGCGATTTATTCTTAACAAGTCAAAAGAACGCATATTTTCTACTTTTACGTCAAGTAAACACCCGTCCCGGTTCGTTATCCAGCTGCATCCTATCCAGCAGTTCGCACAGGTCGTCGGTCGTCAGCCGTTCCAAACGCAGTTTGTCGCTCAGATAGTCAATGTTTTCCGGGTAGGGAAAAACCAAGAGCAAGGCAAACGCCAGATGGCGGTACGACGCAGTCCCCTGTTTCAATAGGGCAAGCAGGCGACGCAACAACTCCGGTTCGCGCAGTGGATACCCGAGTACGCCCAACACCGTATGCCGACGCAAATAATCCGCCGTCCGCTGTTTGTCGTGCATGAGCAAGTCGCGCAAAAAGGTTTGATAACTTTGGGGCAACGTGTCCCATTTCGTGAAGGCGGCGTCATAGGCCACCTTGTAATAGCGATTTTGTTCTTCCAATGATAACGCACGAAGCGCAAGGTTAAACTTCCGAACGGAAGGCTTCTTTCCGCCGAACAACTTTTTTAATTCATGATACATAAAAAACGGACGAAAGGGGGCTTTGATTATCTTCCCTTTCGACCGTACAGCCACCGGACGGACCGGAAACTCTCTATGTGCATCAATCTAACTAAAAAGCGTGTTCTCTCATGGATCAATCAAGTGGCGGGAAGAGACGCCCTGTCATAACGCAGTTCTTCTGTTTGATACGATTTCATTACCCCTGCGTTGCAGACTGACAGATGCCGTAGCCGGCGATGTTTCACCGGGAAAGCGCTGCCCCTCCGCCCATTTGGTTTTATCTCCTACTCCAAAATTCATTTATTCTGTTTCTTTCACGGGACGGACGGCTTGCCCCGTAGGATAACTTGACCTTCCTTGATAGGAATACGAACCTGCGAAATCTATCTTAGTTCTACTTATATTCAGGAAACTAGCACTTTGTTCATTGTAAACATCAGCACTCCAATAATAACCAACAACATTCATAGAAGCCGTTGCTTCATTGGTAGTACTCAAACGATTTCCACTAAACGGGAAATAAAGAGTTCCTCCACTGTCATCGTGCTCACCCTCGCCCGGCATGGGGTTACAATAAAATTCCCAACCGTGATTAACTTTCGCATCGTCACGAGTATAAGGTGTATTAATGCTCTCTTTTACTTTTTCATCAGTTAGACTGACTTTGTAATTACCATCTACCGTAAATCCACTAAAAGCGTTTTTCGGGGGCAGAGTGAATCCTACCGGGCAAGGGTCATAAATACTTTTCACCGGTACCTCATCTGTCTTTTGCGTTATGTTCCACAGATTTTTGTATTCATTTAAATAAGTATTCGTACTATTCAAAAACGCATAAAATAAATAGGGAGTTTGTATGGCTTGCCCTACAGATACTTGTTCGTTTTGCACATAACTATACTTATACGCCTCCTCCGCATAACATTCCTTATCCGCATTTCCCAAAATGGATCCATCTATATTTGTCTGTTGAGTAGCCGGCAGCATCGGGTCTTTGCGCCCCCATTGGAAATAAGGATTGTTACCCAGATAGGGACGTTTAAAAAGGGATTGGACAACGGCGACTTCAATAGGGTCGCCTATCTCCGGCTGAATCCGGAGCCAAATCGTGCGCCCGGCATAAGTGGTAACCTCGCCATCGCACCAGCCCACATTGACCGGCATCACATCATACGTTTCTTTTTTAAAATTGATCACCGTCTTAACCCCTGTTCCCCATACATAATCCGTTACCCAGATATGCCAGCTCCAAACGATTTTATTTTCAGCATCCCGTACCGCAACGATGGCATTTCCCTGCTTCAGATAATCAGGATCGGTTGTTACGGAGAAATGCAGGAATTTTACAGTTTGGCTTTTTCCGTCCAATGTAATGGTTTCTTCCTTCAACTGAGATTCAACTTTTACCAATTCCTGCTCATCTTGCCATATCAGGCAGGCATCCGAAACTGTAACATCCCCACTTTCTATCAATGGAGAAGTAATAGACTCGTCCTTATAATTAACAAAATTGCTCAATAGGTTTGCTCCGGTAGTTCCGGTAATATAAGCCGCAGTATTTGTTTTTCCATTTTTAATGCCATTGCCATACACCAACGGCAGTTTATAGCTACCACCGGCATTAACGATGTAACAATTGGCAGTATTGACCTCGTTCCATTTTCCTCCGTTCGTCGAGAGGTCAAAGTCTGAAACCGGTTTATTATTCTTCAATACATCATTATGTTCGTTATGTGTTTCGCCTTGTTGTTCGGTCACAGTAGCCGTAAACGCATTTTGCATCTCGATACTCCCGTCCCCTTTCAAGGCAGAAAGCGTAAGCCAACCATCCAACGATTGTCCGGAACCAACAGGCTTCCATGTTTGTTTCTCATCTGTTGAATAATCGGTGATTTCCCATTTCATCGGTTCTTGATAAGCGGTGATTCCTTCGCCGGACACATTGGCATAACTCTTAATCTGATATGTATTTTCCCCTCCTTCCCATGTAAATGGATCTACATCCGGTATTTCTATGTAAATGAATGTCCGCATGTTACCAAATTAGCAAAGTTTAAACTGCCCAATTGCCCCACAGGCATGTTTTGGAACACTT
>CALUTX010000223.1 GCA_944323815.1 uncultured Parabacteroides sp.
CCGGCCAACCGCTCCGGAACCCAATCAGCAAGCCTCTTCCGGCCAACTGACGGATGCGAAAGCGTTGTGGGCGCCTGTCACGGAGCAGTTGAAGGCGTTTGGCGACTCGACGATTTCGGCGGTCGACACGTCGTGGCTGTTCATTTTCTTCGCCGGTTTCCTGGGCGGACTCATTGCGCTCCTGACGCCTTGCGTCTGGCCGATGATTCCGATGACCGTCAGCTTCTTCTTGAAACGGACGCAAAACCGGAAAAAGGCCATCCACGACGCCATCACCTACGGATTGTCTATCATCGTGATTTATTTGGCGATGGGATTGCTGATTACGGGTATTTTCGGGGCAAGCGCGCTGAACGACCTCTCGACCAACGCGGTGTTCAATTTGCTCTTCTTCCTGCTGCTGGTCTTATTTGCCATTTCGTTTTTCGGCGCTTTTGAAATGGTGCTTCCCGCGTCGTGGACAAGTAAGCTGGATGCCAAAGCGGATTCGACAACGGGGCTTATCAGCATCTTCTTCATGGCGTTCACGCTGGTGCTGGTTTCGTTCTCTTGTACGGGCCCCATCATCGGGACATTGCTCGTGCAGGCGGCTTCGATGGGGACGACTATCGGACCGGCCATCGGTATGTTCGGCTTTGCCTTGGCGTTGTCTATTCCGTTCAGCCTGTTTGCCATCTTCCCGAATCTGCTGCAAAGTATGCCGAAATCGGGCGGCTGGTTGAATTCGGTGAAAGTCGTGTTAGGCTTCTTAGAGTTGGCATTGGCGTTGAAGTTCCTTTCCGTGGCCGACTTGGCGTACGGATGGCGTATTTTGGACAGAGAGGTGTTCATCGTCTTATGGATTGTCATCTTTGCTTTGCTCGGCTGCTATCTGCTGGGGAAAATCAAGTTCAGCCACGACAGCGACTTAAAATATGTCTCCGTCCCGCGCCTGTTTATGGCTATCGTGTCGTTCGGTTTTGCTGTTTATATGGTTCCCGGTTTATGGGGTGCGCCGCTGAAGGCCATCAGCGCATTCACGCCGCCTCTCACTACGCAAGATTTCAACCTGTATGACAGCGAGGTGCATGCGGCATTCGACGATTATGAGACAGGGATGGCGTATGCGCAAAAGATGAACAAACCGGTGATGATTGACTTTTCGGGATTCGGTTGTGTCAACTGCCGCAAGATGGAAGCCTCGGTGTGGACAGATCCGACGGTCAAAAAGCTGCTGGAACAGGATTATGTGCTCATCACGTTGATGGTCGACGACAAGACGCGTTTGCCCGAACCAATTACAATCGAGGAAAACGGGAAAACGCGCAAACTGAAAACCATCGGCGACAAATGGAGTTATTTGCAACGAAGCAAATTCGGAGCCAATGCCCAGCCGTTTTATGTCTTGCTTGATGGGAACGGAGAACCGATTGGCCCGTCGTATGCATATAATGAGAATATCGCTCAATACATTCAATTCCTGCAAAACGGATTGGAAGTGTTCAAGAAACAAACTAAATAATTGCATTTATATATGGCAACAAAAGAGGAAAAGATGGAAGCCTTCGGGCATTTATTGGACATATTGGACGAACTGCGTGTCAAATGCCCGTGGGACCGCAAACAGACCAACGAGAGTTTGCGTACAAACACCATCGAAGAAACATACGAACTGTGTGACGCTATCATGAAAAATGATAACGCCAATATCAAAAAAGAGCTGGGAGACTTGCTTTTGCATATCGTTTTTTATGCCAAAATAGGAGAAGAGAAAAAGGCGTTCGACATCAAGGATGTATGCGACAGCCTTTGCCAAAAGCTCATCTATCGGCATCCGCACGTCTTCGGGAACGCGGACGCCGACACGCCTCAGAAGGTCGAACAAAGCTGGGAACAACTGAAGCTAAAGGAAAAAGGAGGAAACAAAACCGTCTTGGAAGGTGTGCCAAGCGCGCTGCCTTCCATCGTCAAAGCCCAACGCATTCAGGACAAAGCACGCAATGTCGGTTTCGACTGGGAACAGCGCGAACAGGTGTGGGACAAAGTGCAGGAAGAATTTACAGAGCTGAAAACCGAAATTGAGAAAATGGATGCAGACCGCATGGAAGCGGAATTCGGCGACCTCTTTTTCAGCCTTATCAATGCGGCCAGACTGTACAAAATCAATCCGGACAATGCGTTGGAGCGCACGAACCAAAAATTTATCCGACGCTTCAACTATTTGGAGGCACAGACTATCCAAAAAGGTCAATCGCTAAAAGAAATGTCGCTAGAAGAAATGGATAAGATTTGGGATGAAGCCAAAGCAAAGAGATTATAAAAAATAAAGGGGAACCGACATCACGTCGCCACCCCTCCCTTAACTTAAACGCCAAAACTAAATCTAAACAAAAAACACAAATAATGATAATATTTTATTTCGTCTTATTTCCTTTCTTATTATTTCCTCCACGCATAAACTCACGTACAAATTTGCCTTCCGCATATTTATACTTATAGAGTTTCTTCGCAGGAATTACTTGCTTGAATTTCTCATAATATTCTTTTTCCAATCGTGCCTGCTCCATCTCCACATTTACACATTCATCAATCGCCCTTAAATAGTCTGCTTCATCGGCATCCGCATTTTGTTTCAATTTCTTTGACAAGCTCCGACATTTGCGCCCCGCTTCAAATTTCTTTTCCTCCAATTCATTGCACAGAGGAATAAATGCGGCTGCTTCTTCCGGAGTCAGCCCCATCTCTGCCGTAATAAACGCCCCGCGTTGTGCCAAAAAAGCGGCTTTATCAAAATGAGGATGCTTCTTTTCACCTTGCGCATAAACGCTCAAAGAGAGCACCATTGAACACGCCACAAATGTAATAAAAAATATCTTATTCATACAAGTATTCTTACAAAAATATTTCACAAACCATGCTTTTTTACCAATTTATTCAGATTCGGCCAATTTTTCTGCCAATATATAACCCGTATAAAGGTCTTCCAAATATTCTAAATATTCTTCCTCTTCAGCCTCCTGCACAAAGGGGAGAGTTGTTGCAGGCACGTCTGTTTTGACCAGCAAAGAGTCCGTTTGTCCCGATGGTTCATCCACCTGGACCAAGGCTTTGAAAAACAATCCCAATCCGGCAAAAACCGCAGCCATATACAACCACGGGCGCACACGATCCATCCATGAGATTTTCGCCTCTTTCTCCGGAAGTTTCTGGGGAAGCCGGTTCATGACATCCGCTGTCAACCCTTCAAAATAACCTTCGGGCACACGAAAAGGATTTTCTCCTTTCATACGGTTCAGATTGTCTTGTTCTGTTTTCATATTCTCTCTCCTTTTGTCTTTATGACCATCTTCACCCCAAAAGGTTTAAATGTCTTTTGTTAAAAACTCCTCGACTTTTTTGACTGCATGATGATAAGAGGCTTTCAAAGCGCCGACAGAAGTCCCAAAGACCTCCGACATCTCTTCATATTTCATATCATCAAAATATTTCATGCAAAATACGGCCCGTTGTTTTTCCGGCAATGTCAGAATCGCCTCCTGCAACTTCATCTGTGCGGCATCTCCATCAAAATAGACATCGCCTTTCAAGCGTTCCAACAAAAAGACATCCGTATCGTCTATGGAAACATGATTCAACGAACGTTGTCGGTTCAAGAAAGTAATACACTCGTTTATCGCAATCTTATACAACCACGTTGACAACTTCGCCTCTCCTCGAAAATAATCAATATTCATCCAAGCTTTCATAAACGTGTTTTGCAACAAATCATTTGCATCGTCATGATTCAACACCATTTTCCGAATCTGCCAATACAATTTCTCCCCATAATAATTCACTACTTGCTCAAAAGCTCCTCGCTGAAGCTTCGGATCACGTAATTGCTTTATTACCTCTTCCTCTATATATGGTTGCATCCTTTCCCAACAAATTTGGGACAAATATAAAAATAGTCGGTCACAAAAAAAGCACCCGTTTCGGACAAATATCCAGAAACGGATGCTTTTTTAACTATTCCGGTGGAGCTGGAGAGATTCGAACTCTCGTCCAAACAAGGAACTAATTTGCTTTCTACATGTTTATCTTCGCCTTCGATTGTCGGGAACAAGCAAGACCGAAGCCACCCACTTGAACCGTATTCTCTAAACTTTTATCTGAAGCCCGAGACAAACTTCAGACTATCTCCGATATTTCTGCACCACCTGATCAGAACGCTTCGGAGCAACAGCATCTGGGTGATGTCCCGTCCCCACAACTTTTGCGGGGATTAAGCTTGAATCTACTGTGCTTCGATTAAGCAGCGAGAGCGTAGTTGTTTTCGCCAGTTAATTGTTCGCCGTCTGAGATTTAAGTGCAAGCCGACCACGCACTACATGCTTACAAACCACTTCTACCTGCTGTCAAAACCGGTCAGCCCCAAGGTTTGTTCGGCAAAGATACGCATTCTTTTTGATTTGGATGGTTTTTCCTTTCCAAAAACAGGGGCATACGAGTCAATTGAGCCTCTTTTCGCAAGAAACTAATCGGCTCACGAATGTGAGCCGATCGAATCACGGCTGTGAGCCGAGTGAATCACAAGTGTGAGCCGTATGGCTCACGCCCGTGAGCCGATTAGTTGTTGCCGAATCCGCATCTAAATCACTCTATCACGCCAATTTCACGGAACCAGTCTTCCGCCCTGTCGGGCCACTCATTGACGGC
>CALUTX010000224.1 GCA_944323815.1 uncultured Parabacteroides sp.
CAAGACCTTTAACCACCGCATCTCTCTCGATTGCGGGTGCAAAAGTAGTAGGTTTTTATCTAACCACCAAATGTTTTAGAGAGGTTTTTTGTGAGAAAAATTTTCAATGGGATACATTTTATTGTTATACAGACATTTACAAATCAAAGAAAATTTCACGAAGAAGTTTCCCCTTCGTGAAATCTATCCCTCATTGATTCAATAACTGCTTTACAGCTTCATTTGATCGAACATTCTTCTGTTGCATTCCGTTCATCATAAATAATGCATCCAATTCGTGTAATGGCAATGTCACCTCAGGATTGAATTGCGCCGACGTCACATATTCCTGCACAGAGGTCAACAATTGCCGCATCGCCAAACGCTCTTCTTTGTTTTTCTCTGGATTGACACAAAGTACAAACAATTTTCCTTTACCCGCATTGGCCTCAAAAGCAATTCCCAATTTACGGTTCACTTCATACGTATCAATACTCTGAATAATGGGAGTCAATGTTCGCATAGCTGTCAAATCCATCGCCGTTGCCTCATTCAAAATATCCCACCATTGCCAATCGGCATAATAAGAGGTCGGGAAATTTTGAAAAGCAGGATGTTTGTCTGCTATATATGTTCCGACAATCATAGGCTCCCAATTGAACATAATCGGATTCCAAAAATGACTTGCAAAATGCGTTTTTCGCCCGGCACAACTATCCGGAATAAAAAATACATTTTCCCCCTGCTCTAACAGCTTTTTGGCTTCGCCCCATTGACGTACATATTTATATGAGTCTGTTGACTGAGGTTCCGGATAAACCCAAATATCCCATTCATTCCGAATCCCCTCAGCGATTTGGACTTTAAATGTATATTTCCCAGCTTTCGCAACCTTCCCCAATGAGATGTTAACTACACCAAGAGAATCAACCGTACTAACCGGAATATTGCCATGCTTCAAATTACCTTTCGCAATCCTGTTTCCTTCCGCATCTTCCAATTGCCAATCCAATCGCCCCTTGCGGATTTCTTCAGGCCCGAAATGATAAATACTCATCTTCGCCGCAAAAGCCTCTTTATTTGTATAGGTCCGTTTCGGGAAACGTGCCAATAAAACCGTCGGAGCACAAGATTCCCGAAACTTCTCCGGAGTAACCAATCCCTTACTTTCCCAAAAAGCATCCAATATCCCGACAAACGCACTTCCCTGTCCGGGGAAATCCGAAAGTCCCAACAACTGGAATCCACCCGAAGTAGCCGTCCGCAACAACGACTCGTTTACCTCTTTATATTGCAGTACCGTATGCGCCCCTGTCGCCCGGAAAAAATCATCTGCTTGCGACAACATGTCATTCCGTGCCAATCTTTCTTGGAAAACTTTAAAGTTGCGCGGCTCCAGAACACCCGTATATTTGGCCATTTCCGCAAAATTGGGATACATACAACGTTGCCCTGTCTCATGTGCAATAACAGGTACATCTATGGAAGACTCCTTTGAACGATCCCAATCCGTAGAAGGCCGCCCCTCATAAACCGTAATCCATCCTTTTTCTGTTACATGAGAAGTATAAAACTGATCCGCTTTTACATGCGTCCGAGCGGTTGAAGCCGAATACAAATGACGCGGGTCATACGCCTGTCCTTTCTTCACCAAATCTTCCAACACGGCAAAATCTCCCTCATTCTCATTCCCGTTACAATATAAAAGGAAAGAAGGATGGTTTCCATATTCATCCAAAATGGCATACATTTCTTTTTCAAAAAAGTCCCGCCGGGCAGGATATTTTCCTACATCCTTTATCCACATGGGCAACTCCACCTGTAAGTAAAGCCCCAATTCATCGGCCGCATCAAAAGCCGCTTCCGGCGGACACCATGAATGGAAACGGACGTGATTCATCCCATACGATTTCACTGTTTTGAATATGCGCATCCATTCCTCCGTATCTGTTGCCGGATAACCGGTCAGCGGAAAGACACAACAATCCAGCACGCCACGCAAATGAATATCGCGACCATTCAAACGGACATGATGTTTTCCTTGTTCCACATGGCGCATTCCCCACACACTCCGGCATGTATCTTTTCCTGCTTCTGTCTCAAGAATTGCGGTCATTGTATATAAGGAAGGAGAAAACTCATCCCACAATTTCACCTCTTTCCCCATGTTCAATTCATGCTCGAAACTGGCTCCATTGGCAGATAAGGTCACGGGGATTGTTTTTTCGCAAACCGTTTTCCCATTCTTTTCATTCACACGCAAAGTAAGTTCCCCGCTTTTTACATCCTTCGGATTTTGGAGAGACAAACGGACTTTGACAGCAGCCTGTTTCACATCCGGATAAACAGCTAACTTCTGAATGTAACAAGCCGGTTTAGCAACCAATTCCAAACGTCCGACCACACCATTCCAGTTTGTCTGCGTATATTCTGTCGTGCCATGCGTCCATTGATCCATCGGATACTTCAAACGATTGTCCACGCAAAGCGTCAACGTATGTACACCCGGTGTCAACTGTTTCGTCAAAACAAAACGGTTTGGCGCAGAGAGCCGTTCATCTACTCCCGCCAGTTCACCATCTACAAAAACAGTCATCTCCCAATGGCAACGTTCCAACACGAGCAAAATCTCTTTTCCCTGCCAATCTTCAGGAATCACGACTTCACGTTGATACCACGCTTGCCCGCAATATTCAAACTTACGGCTCAAGCGGTCAACATGCGCCACCACATTTTGTATGCCCTTTCCCCCTTCGTCTGTCGAACCGGGCAGCACAATGGTTTCTGTCAGCTTACTCAAGTACAGCTCCGAGCCCGGCGTCTTCCCGAATCCCATCGGGTCTAACTGGAACCGCCACAAACCGGCCAAATCCATCCGTTCGCTTCCTGCCACCTCTACCCCGAAACAGACCCAGAGAAGAAGTGTCCACATCCAGTATTTTCCTCTATTTCCCATATAAAATTCCTCGTTTAATAATATGTTTGCGTCCTTCTGTCGCTTCTTTTATTGTTAAATAATAAGTTTTTGTTAACATCTTTTGCTGGCACGCTACCGCATTAGGCTGCGGTTCGCTGCCACATTAGGCTGTGTCAATCCACCAACACCGCCGCTTCCAGCTCCTGAACAGGGGTAAAGCGGTCGGAAGCCATATATTCCAACAGGCTCTGCCGGAACTGTGCGGCTGCCGGGCGAGTTTCCAAATCATGCTGCAAATCTGCACTGCATACCAACAACTTTCCCTTTCCGACACGTGCTTCAAAAAGCATTCCCAGCTTTCGGTTCGTAAACCAATCATCTATCAAATAAACAATTGGGCGGAGATCTTTCGAATAAGCATCCAAGCACATCGCATCGCAACGGCTCAACAAATCCCACCACTGATAATCGCTTACCCCTTCATTCGGGAATGCCGCCAATGCCGGATGTTTCTCATCACAACAGATACCCAGCGTATGAGGCGCCTGTCCGCGCGTCCAAGCCGTATTCCAGAAGATACTGGAAAAACCGACCGGGATGTTTCCTCCCTTTTCCGGCAGCACTGTTCCATAGGTTAACCACAGGACAGAGGCACCCTCTTCCAACTTCTGACAGGCTGTCGCATCCAAGCGGGTTGTAATATAGGGCAAGTTGTCCACCTGCTTTTTCTGTTTGGGATAGACCCACACATGCCACTGGTTCCGGGCGTTCAATTCCGGAATCTCCGCCTCAACGGTCAATTGGGTCGGCTCCGTCAACTGAGCCAAATCACAACGAATCGTATCCACCACAATACCGTTACCCAAAGGCAAATCACAAACTGACGATGCTTCCGCCAATGTCTGCTTCCCTGAATGCTTGATGCTCCAACGGACGGTTGCACCCGAAACCGGTTTCTCTCCGAAATGAGCCACCTCCAAAGAGGCACTCAACTGCTCGTCGTTTGTCCAAACCAATTTCGGGAAACGAGCCAAAGGAACGGTACGATTACAGAACTGGCTGTATTCTTCACCCGTCACATATCCCTTACTGTCCCAAAACGGATCCAATACACCCACAAGCGCCGTTCCCTGTCCGGGAAAATCATGCAAATCAAGCAGTTGAAAACCGGCAAAACCGGGTGTACGCAAAGCCGCCTCAATATCTGCCTTGTAGCAAAGGGTCTGCAACCGGCCCGAAGCATACAGGAAACGATCTGCCATATCGCTTAACCCATTTTTCGCCAATGTCTCTTGAAATATCTCCAGATTCTTGGCTTTCAACACTCCGGTATATTTCGGTATCTCTTTGAAATTGGGATAAACGCACCATTGCCCAATCTCATGGCTGACCGTCGGCATATCCGTTCGGATAACCGAACGCCAGTCGTAATCCGTGCGAGGCGCCTCCCGATTGATGATGCTGCGGACACCCGCTCCCCACGCCTGAATACGCGGATCCGGTGTATTCCAATAATCCGCATGCTCGATATAAGGCCAACCGGCAGCGCTGGAATACACACGTCGCGGATCCCGGCTTTTCCACGAATCGACCAAATCCGTCAAATAGCGTACCTGATTCGCGCCACCCGGTTCGTTTCCATAGACCATCATGCAGAAAGAGGGATGATTTCCATATTCCTCCAAAATGCGATAACTCTCCTCTTCCAGCCACTTGTCTTGCGGCGCTCCGTCGCCGACCGTAGCCCATGCGCCACACTCCACTT
>CALUTX010000225.1 GCA_944323815.1 uncultured Parabacteroides sp.
CTTCTTTCTCCACCTCGCTGCTCTTCGCATTGAACGAAGGAATGAAGGTTCCGAAACCATCCACCTGTACGGCATGGCCTTGCCTGATAAAGGTTTTCAAGGATTTTACCAATCCATAAAGGGTGATTTGCACCATACCCATGTTAACACCCGCAACCTCTGAAACTTGTTCGCAGAGATGCTCGAAATTTACCACCGTAGCCCTATCAGGGACTAACACGTACTTTTGAGTCTTTGTTTCATCAAAGCCAAAAGCTTTTTTAATTCTTCTCACTCGAAGTGACATAAAATCCTCTTTTTTATGTAAAAAAAATCTCGGAAGCCTTCACTCTCGCTTGCTTATCCATATAGCTTCCTCAGCTACACATATTCAACTTCACGTCAGGATAAGCCTACCCCTACCGAATAACAGGCCAGATACAACATTCAAAATGATAATATCATATCACCCTTTTATCTCAAGGCAGTAAAAAATAAAATGTATGATTTAATTACAAGAGAGTGTGTATAAAGTATAATATAAAAAATAACGAATAATAAACTTGTGAATTTAAAAAATTAGTCTTTAAACAAAAAATCTAAATCAAATCGAAAAATAAAAATTTTACAGTAAAAATAAAAACAGAAAAAAATAAACTCAAGTATAATATTTAAATAATAAATAGATTACTCTCCTGTAATCGGTTGCGAATTTACATACTCATTTTGACTCTTCCAAATATACCTCCGACTTTCTTTTAAAATTAACATAAATTACAATTCTCAATCCTCCTTTCCGACCTCCTTGAAAACTGCTTACTAAGCAGACCTCTGTCGCGTCCCTAAGTAGACAGACGTCGCGTCCCTAAGTAGAGAGGGGTACTGCTTAGGGAGTAGTTTTCGGTCTGCTCAGTAAGGGAAGGAGAAGCGTCTTGGGCAGAAAAAAATGACCCTGCTAAACACAAACATTCCTCCTAAGCAAATCCACTTTCCCCGCCGCCTAAACGCATATCCCTTTCGATTAAAGATTATTAATATCCGGGCTATCGGGCTAAAGCGACAAAAAACGTACCTTTGCAAACCACATTTCTTCCGAGAAGGAACAACATTACATACATGAGTAAAGCGATTCGTTATATCATATTCCTTGTTTTGTTACAAACCGTAACATCTCTTTTTCCTCTATTTGCACAACAACCCGTTTCGGTGTCGGGCATCGTCAAAGATTCGGTTACAGGCGAGGCATTGCCGTTCGTGTCGGTCTATTTCGACGGTTCGACCATCGGGGCCATGACGGACGACAACGGTGCGTTTTCGCTTCAAAACAATCAAGGCTATTACAAACTGTCGGCAGTCTACTTGGGATATGATACGAAAACGATTGAACTGAAGCCGGGAAGCACGACCGACAACTTGACGATTTTGCTCAAGCCGACTGCGTATGAAATATCGGAAGTCGTGGTCAAGCCGAAAAGAGAGCGGTATTCCCGCAAGAACAATCCGGCGGTCGAACTCATCCGGCAGGTCATCGCTCACAAGGACGACAACCGGATTGAGTCCAAGCCGGAATATCAGACCGAAATCTATGAGAAGTTGAGCCTTTCGCTCGACGATTTCAATCCGAATCTGGACAAAAACAAGTTCCTCCGGAAATTCAAGTTCATCAAGAATTATTTGGACACGTCCGAATTCAACGGGAAACCGATTCTGACCGTTTCCGTGCGCGAAAACTTGTCGGATTTTTACTATCGCAAAAGCCCGAAAACGGAAAAGACTATCGTCAAGGCCAAACGGATGCAGGGCGTGGACAAAGCCATCGACGACGGCGGCGGCATCACCTCCAACCTGGAAGAGATTTTCAAGAGTGTCAATATCTTCGACAACAACATCACGATTTTGCTGAATCGGTTCGTCAGCCCGTTGTCGTCGACGCTCGCCACAACTTACTACCATTATTACATCATGGACACGCTCGACGTCGAGGGCGACCGCTGCGTTGACCTCGCGTTTGTCCCGGCCAACAGCGAAAGTTACGGCTTCACGGGGCGGCTGTATATCATGCTCGACGGGAGTTATGCCGTCAAGAAAGTGCGGCTCGACACGCCTGCCAACATCAACCTCAACTGGGTGGACAAGCTGCGCATCGAACAGGCTTTCAAGCAGATGCCAGACAGCACGTGGGTCATCGACCGGGAGAACACTTATGCCAATTTCTACGTGGTCAAAGGGACGCAACAGCTTTATGCCCATCAGCTCCGGACGTATGAAAACTACTCGTTCGACATCCAAAACCGAGATTCGATTTTCGGGCTGTTAGGCGCAACGCATCTCCTGCCCGAGGCAACTGCCCGCCCGGATACGTTCTGGACGGCCAACCGTCCGATTCCCCTGAAGGAAAAAGAGAGCGCGCTGAAAGATTTGCTCGCACAGCTGCGCAAGGTGCCTGCATTCAACGCCATCATCAAGACGGCCGAAATCTTAATCACCGGTTACATCCCGACGACGGCCGACAAAAAGAACAGCAAATTCGATTTCGGGCCGATGAACACCACCTTCAGCGCGAACCATCTGGAGGGATTTCGGATGCGCGTCGGCGGCATGACGACGGCGAACCTCAGTCCTTACTGGTTTGCAAGCGGCTATTTAGCTTACGGGACGAACGACCGGAAATGGAAATACAACCTGAAGCTGACCCACAGCTTCAACAAAAAAGCGTATCACGAAGGGGAAAGCCCCGTGAACAACCTTTCGTTCATCCATGAATATGATGTCTACACGCCCGGACAGGATTTTCTCTTCACGAGCAAAGACAACATCTTCGTGGCATGGAAAGTGGGCGAGCCGGTCACCAAGATGCAATACATCCGCAAAAGCGTCTTGCAATATGAAAAAGAGTGGTTGAACGGACTCACCTGGAAATCGTGGCTGATGCACCAAAACAACGAGGCTGCCGGGACGCTCGAATACATCCAGCGGGATGCCGACGGCCATCTCTACCGCGTGAATGACTACACGACAGCCGAAATCGGCACGCAGCTGCGCTTTGCGCCGGGCGAACGGTCATACAATGGCCGTTCGGGGAAGGAATCCATCTTCAACCTTTCCAAAGACGCGCCCGTGTTCAAACTCTCCCACCAGCTGGGCATCAAAGGCGTGCTCGGCGGCGACTACAACTACAACCGGACGGAGCTGAGTGCCGAAAAACGCATCTGGCTCTCCTCATTCGGGCATATCGACGCGCAATTGAAGGCGGGGAAAGTGTGGGACAAGGTGCCGTTCCCGTTGCTCATCCTGCCCAATACGAACCAGTCCATCACCATCCAGCCGGAGGCGTTCCACATGATGAATGCCTTGGAGTTCGTGACCGACCAATACGTCTCGTTCAACGCCACTTACTATCTAAAGGGCTGGATACTGAACCGCATTCCGGGCATCAAGTGGTTCCAGTTGCGTGAGGTCGTGTCGTTCAACATGATTTACGGCGGACTGACGGACAAAAACAATCCGACGATGACGCCCGGTCTCTTCCTCTTGCCCGAGGGAACGCAGCCGCTGGGCAACACGCCTTACATGGAATGCAGCGTCGGGCTGGAAAACATCTTCAAAATCTTGCGCATCGACTATTATCGGCGGCTCACTTATCTGAACCATCCCAACATCAAGAAAGGCGGCATCCGCGTTGCGCTCCGTTTCACCTTCTAACGAAAGAAAGGACAGCGTAAATGAACGATAAAGAACAGCTTCATTTCCACCACACGCCCAATGCGTGGGCACTTCTTCCGCTGGGGGTTTTCCTGCTCACTTACTTGGTCGTGTCGGTCGTTGCCGGCGACTTTTACAAGATGCCGATTACGGTGGCTTTCGTGATTGCATCCATCGTGGCCATCGGCATCTCCAAAGGGGGAAAACTGACCTACCGCATCGACCAGTTCTGCCGTGGAGCGGCAAACAGCAACATCATGCTGATGGTCTTGATTTTCATCCTTGCCGGCGCCTTTGCCGAAACCGCCAAAGCGATGGGAGCCGTCGACGCATCGGTCAACCTCACGATGTCGCTGCTGCCCGAAAACCTGTTGGCGACCGGCATTTTCCTCGCCGCCTGCTTCATTTCGCTCTCGGTCGGAACATCGGTCGGGACCATCGTCGCCCTTGCGCCTGTTGCTGTTGGCATCGCCGAAAAGACGGGAATGCCCGAGGCGCTTATGCTCGGCGTCGTCGTGAGCGGGGCGATGTTTGGCGACAACCTGTCGTTCATTTCCGACACGACAATCGTCGCGACCCGCACACAAGGATGCGAGATGGCGGACAAATTCAAGGTGAACATCCGCATCGCGCTCCCGATGGCACTCATTGCCGGATTTTTATATTTCCTCGCCGGAAGCGAAGTGGACAGCGCCTATCAAGCGACATCGGTGGAATGGGTCAAAGTCATTCCCTATCTGGTTGTGCTCGTGACAGCCATTTGCGGATTAAACGTTATGGCGGTGCTTGTCATCGGCATCCTGCTGTCCGGTCTGACCGGTTTGTTGACTGGCAGCTTCGACATCTGGCAGTGGAGCGCGTCGATGGGCAGCGGCATCACGGGGAGGGGCGGACGCCTCATCGTCACACGGCTGGCAGGCGGCGTGGTGGAGCTGAT
>CALUTX010000226.1 GCA_944323815.1 uncultured Parabacteroides sp.
TGTTGCGGTAAAAAATTTCTCCATAACCGGCCAAGGCACCGACACCTTCCTGAATACGTGCGCCACCGGAGTCGTTGATTCCGATGATCGGGCACTTCATTTTCAAGGCGTGGTCCATGATTTTGGTAATCTTGCGGGCATGTTGCAAGCCCAGCGAGCCACCTGCCACCGTAAAGTCTTGTGCATAGATGCACACGGGGGCTCCGAAAATCGTCCCTGTACCTGTCACAACGCCATCACCGGGCAAATCTTTTTTATCCATGCCGAAATCACGCCCGTCGTGCTTCACGAACAGGTCATACTCATGGAAAGAATTCTTATCCAACAAAGATAGAATACGATCGCGGGCTGTCAGTTTGCCCATTGCTATCTGCTTTTCAATAGCAGCTTCGCCACCACCCATCTCTACGACGGCTTTCTTTTCCCTGAGAGCTTGGATGTCTTTACTTAAATCTGTCATAACTTGATTCGTTAATATAGAATTCTTTATTTTTTATTTGCCAACCGCTTTTGCTCTGTACGAGCAACGGGCTGTACCTTTGATAATGCTGTTCAATTTTCCTTTGTTCAACTGGCGCCGGATGGCGGAAACGTTGTCGATGAAGACGTGCCCCTCCAGATGCTCGCACTCGTGCTGCACCACGCGGGCGGCCCATCCCTCGATGACCTCTTCGTGCTCCTTCATCTCCTCGTCGAAGTAGCGGACGCGGATGCGCGTCGAGCGGGCGACCTTCTCGTGCACGCCCGGCAGACTCAGGCAACCCTCTTCCATCGACACCTCTTCGGGGCTGCGCTCCAGGAAAACGGGGTTCACCATCGTACGTTTGAAGCCCTTGCACTCCGGGAAATCGTCTTTCAAGACGTCCGCGTCAATCACCAGCAGGCGCAGCGACAGACCAACCTGAGGGGCTGCCAGACCGACGCCCTCGGCGCGATACATGGTTTCAAACATGTCGGCCACCAACTGCTTCAGGTTCGGATAATCGGCCGGAACCTCTTCCGCCTTTTGCCGCAAGACCGGCTGTCCATACAAATATACGGGTAAAATCATAACCTTTATAACTGATATTTTTTATGTTCTAAGTAGGATTGGAGGATGATGACCGCACTGATTTCGTCGACCAACCCCTTTTCCTGCCTTTTCTTTTTTTTCAGACCGCCCTCCAGCATCGCCTTGTGCGCCAAGACGGAGGTGAAACGCTCGTCGTAATACTCCACCGGGACATCGGGCAACGCCCGTTTCAGCTGTGCGACAAAGGCTTTCACATATTTCATGTTTTCAGAAAGCTCGTTGTTCATCTGCTTCGGAAGCCCCACGACCACCCGTTCGACGGGTTCGCGCGCGACATAGTCGGTCAAGAACTTCACCAGCTCTCCGCTCGGCACGGTCGCCAACCCGTTGGCAATGAGCTGCAACGTGTCTGTCACAGCCACCCCCGTGCGCTTTCGGCCATAGTCTATCGCAACAATCCTTCCCATCGGAGCGCAAAGATAGCACAAATTCAGTTCCTAATTACACATCCCCCTAAAAAGTGTGCAATCTTTCTTTCCGAACCAGGTTCAATACGCATTCTTTTCCCCCCTGAACATGTTGAGGACCGTCACCACGATGATCTTCAGGTCCAAGAAGAAGGACCAGTTCTCGATGTACCACACGTCCCGCTTTACGCGGCCCTCCATCTGCTCCAGCGTCTTCGTCTCGCCGCGATAGCCCGTCACCTGCGCCCAGCCCGTTACACCGGGTTTGACCAAGTGGCGCACCATGTATTTGTCTATCAGAGCCGAATACTGCTCCGTGTGCTTCAGCATGTGCGGACGCGGCCCCACCACCGACATCTCGCCCCGGAGGACGTTGATGAACTGCGGGAACTCGTCCAGATTCGTCCGCCGGAGGAAGTTGCCGATTTTCGTCTTCCGCGGGTCGTCTTTCACCGCCTGCAACGAATCGGCCTCCGCATTGACGCGCATCGTCCGGAACTTATAGCACTTGAACTCCTGCCCGTACAGCCCCGTCCGCTTCTGCTTGAAGAGGATAGGCCCGGGGGAACTCATCTTTATCAAGATGCCAATCACGACGTACATGATGGGATAGACCGTCAGCAAAACCGCCAGCGAAAACGCAATGTCGAACGACCGCTTCAACGCCCGGTTATAGACCGCTTGCAGCGGCTCGCGGCGGACGGTCAGCAGCGGAACGGACTCCAACACCTCCATAATCAGGCTCTTCTTCAGGTTCCGATAGAATTCCGGAACGATGTAGAAGCGAATCATGTGCTTCTCGGCGAAGTTCAGGAGGCGGACAATCTTTTCGTCGTTCGTCCCCGGCAGCGTACAGTAGATTTCGTCCACATCGTGCGCTTCGGCAAACGCCTCCACCTCGTCCGTCCGCCCTAAATAGTTGGGCAGCACCGACTGCAAAGAGAGGTTGTCGTCAAAAAAGCCCAGTACATTGTATCCGTATGACAGGTCGTCTTTCATCACCCGATAGAGCTCCATCCCGTTCTTCCCGGCGCCGACAATCACGATTTTCTTGAAATTATATCCCTTCCGGCGATACATCTTCAGCGTGACGCGCACCAAGACGCGCCAGAGGGAGAAAGCGACAATCGTCACGATATAATAGACTATCAGGAACGTCGCCAGCACGTCCCCGATGTTCAGGAAAATCAAGCAGGTGGCAAACAAAAAGGTCAGAATCGTCACCAACAGGAACGCCCGCTGCACAATCTTGTCGATAAAGACAATCGACAGGTGCAGTTTCAGGGGCACAAAATAGAGCGAGAAAAAATAACAGAAATTCAAGAGCAGCACCACTTCGCGTAGGCTGCCGGTAATGGCAGACGTATAGGCATGCCCCAACCCGTAATAGACGGCAAAAAAAAGGAGATTGAGGACAATCATGTCCCCAATGCCTATCAACCATTGGATCAGATAACCGTGCTTTTTATTCAATTCCAACATAACGTTCTAAAATCACGCAAAAATAAGCATTATTTCCGAGCAAAAAAAAGGCTGCACGATCAATGTGCAGCCCTTTCCCTTATTAACCCGTCTTAACACTCATCACAAGTGCTTAGTCATTTGCGGACATGATAACCACGCGGTTCCAGTTGTTTTCGCTATATGGTTGAACATCCGAGCCCTTCCATTCGATAGTAATCTGGTTAGAAGGAATACCGTATTTCTCGATCAGCTCTTTCGCAACGGCTCTTGCACGTTTTTCAGAAAGCTGCATGTTGTAGTCGCTCGTACCCGTCTTCTTGTCAGCATAACCAACCACCTTGATAGGCACGTTGTTTTCCTTCATGAACTGAGCCGTGTTGTAGATGCTGACTTGCTGGTTCTTGTCGATCTTTGCGCTGTTCAGGCGGAAGTAAACCACATTGTCAACATAATTGTTCGTCACGTTTGTAACAGCTTCCGGGCACTCCGGACAAGATTCCGGACGCTTGCTCAACTCGTCGTTCTCGGCACGCAGCTGGTTGATCTGGTTGTTCAGGTCGTTCAGCAGGTTGTAGTCCATCGGCTCCAAGACTTCGAAATCGGTCTTGCCCAGTTTGAAGGTCAAACCGGCGCTCAGCTGTCCGATAGCATCCGTCAGGTGGCACATCGAAACGCGGTTGAACTGTTCGTTCAGCAGCGAGCTCTGCAATTCGATGTTCAAATCTACGCGTTTGCTCAGGCGGAATGCCGTCAAGATACCGAAGTTAATCGAAGGAGATTCCGTCCGCTTGAACTCGGCATATTCGGTTGTCTTGAAACGCTGTGCGTATCCGAAACCGACCCAAGGAATCAGGCGGAATACCCGCTTCTCGTTGTAACGTCCCCAGAAATTGGTGACATCCCACAACAAGTCGGCATGGGCTGCCACATATTTGTTATGCTGCATGTGCTCGGCGTTCGTACCGACAAATCCGTGTATCACACCACCGTTCAACTGCATACGGAAAGCCAAATACGGGTTGAACCACTTTCCGAACGAGAGCTGCGGCGCAAAGTTCAAACGGTCTTTGAAATCGGCGTTCTTATTTTGGTCACCGAACAGTACGCTTGCACCTCCGGCAATCGAAATAAACCAATTATCTTTGGCCTTATTCTTTTTAAAATTGGTTTTGTAACCCGGTTCGTTGCTCGAACCTACCTGTGGTTGGAATTCCTGCGCGGAGACAGAGAATATGAAACCAGACAACAGTGCTAAAAGTAATACTTTAGTCTTCATATCCATCAACTTTTTTAATTAAACAATCAATTACCCTATTTTTGTTCTGCTCAAATACTATGCAAAACTAAGTCTATTTTCTAATTATAACAAATAAAAACCATAAAAGTTACGTCTTAACCGAAATAATTCTGACAAAACCTGCAATATTGTCAGAAAACCTGCTATTGCTTCTCTTTTTCGTTTAACAAATTCAACAAATACTGTCCGTACTGATTTTTTGTCATGGGTTGTGCCACCTGTTTCAACTGCTCCGCGCCAATCCAACCGTTCCGGTAAGCGATTTCTTCCAGGCAGGCAACTTTCAATCCCTGCCGCTTTTCAATCACTTCCACAAAGGTGGAGGCTTCCGAACCC
>CALUTX010000227.1 GCA_944323815.1 uncultured Parabacteroides sp.
GGCGTTTAGCTCAGCTGGTTCAGAGCATCTGCCTTACAAGCAGAGGGTCGGCGGTTCGAATCCGTCAACGCCCACGCTGACAAAAGCAATCACAGGCGACTGTGGTTGCTTTTTTATTTGCACACGTTTTCAATAAAAGGAATACAAAAAAGAGGCAACCTTTGCAGGATGCCTCCCTCTTGTGACCAGGGTGGGATTCAAACCCACGACCTTCAGAACCGGAATCTGACGCTCTATTCAGCTAAGCTACCCAGCCAACGATGGCGCAAAAGTAGGCATAATATTTGAATGGAGCAAATAAAACGAAAGAAAAGATTGTTTTGATATTTTGTATCGAATATAGCACGAATTGCTTCCATTTTGCAAATAAAACCGCGAGTTGAATCGTTCTTATTTCATTAATTCATATCTTTGCCCAGAAAAAATAACAAATACAAAGCACAAAACATTTTATGAGCTACTTAATAAAACCGGCCGGATACAAGGCTCTTTTAAACTTGTCGCAAACCGAAATGGGGATTAAAATGATAAAAGACTTCTTTCAACAGAATCTTTCTTCCGAACTGCGTTTGCGACGGGTCACGGCTCCTTTGTTCGTTTTAAAAGGGATGGGAATCAACGACGATTTGAACGGGACGGAACGCGCCGTCTCTTTCCCCATCAAAGATTTGAGTGACGCCAAAGCCGAAATCGTCCATTCGCTTGCGAAGTGGAAACGGTTGACGCTGGCCGATTATCAGATAGAAAAAGATTATGGTATTTATACGGATATGAATGCCATCCGCTCGGATGAAGAGCTGGGCAACCTGCATTCCCTCTATGTCGACCAATGGGACTGGGAGCGCGTCATGGGGCCCGAAGAGCGGAACATTGCGTTCTTGAAAGAGATTGTATGCCGTATTTATGCGGCCATGGTGCGCACGGAATACATGGTTTACGAGATGTTCCCGGAGATTCGCCCGGTCTTGCCCCGTGAAATCCATTTCATTCATGCGGAAGATTTGCTTCAAAAATATCCGACTCTCACGCCGAAAGAACGGGAAAATGCCATCACCCAAGCCTACGGCGCCGTCTTTATCATCGGAATCGGTTGCGCATTGAGTAACGGTGAGAAACATGACGGACGTGCTCCCGACTACGACGACTGGTCGACCGTCGCGGAAGATGGCAAGGTGGGGCTTAACGGCGATTTGCTGGTGTGGGACAACGTATTGAACCGTGCGCTCGAGCTCTCGTCAATGGGGATTCGTGTCGACCGGGAGGCGCTGCTCCGCCAACTCCGGCTGTGCCATGCCGAAGAGCGCAAAGCGCTTTATTTCCATCAGCGGTTGTTGAATGGCGAATTGCCGCTCAGTATCGGCGGAGGCATCGGACAAAGCCGTCTTTGTATGTTTTACCTGCGGAAAGCGCACATTGGTGAAATCCAAGCGAGCATCTGGCCCGAGGAAATGCGCCGGGAAGCGCGTGCCGCCGGCATGTATCTGATTTAACCTTTTCAATCTGTGGCCTATGGATGTCAAAATAGAACCGAGCTGGAAGCAACGCTTGGCACCGGAATTTGAGAAAGACTATTTCAAGCAGCTGATTGCTTTTGTCAAAAACGAATATCGGCACGGGACGGTCTATCCGCCCGGTCCCTATATTTTCAGTGCGTTTGAACATTGCCCGTTTGACCGGGTTAAAGTCGTGATACTCGGACAAGACCCTTATCACGAGCCGGGACAAGCGCACGGGCTCTGTTTTTCCGTGCAAGACGGGACGCCATTCCCGCCGTCGCTTGTCAATATATTCAAAGAAATTGAAAGCGATTTAGGTAAGCCCGTTCCCACGAGCGGAAACCTGTTGCGCTGGGCGGACCAAGGCGTCCTGCTGCTGAACGCGACTTTGACCGTACGCGCCCATCAAGCCGGATCGCATCAGAATCAAGGTTGGGAGACCTTTACCGATGCGGTTATTCACAAATTGGCCGAAGAGCGAAGCCATATCGTCTATATTTTATGGGGTTCTTACGCGCAGCGCAAGGGGGCTTTCATCGATGCTTCCCGCAACTTGGTTCTCAAGTCGGCGCATCCCTCTCCGCTTTCCGCCTACCGTGGATTTTTCGGGAATAAACATTTCAGCAAAGCGAATGATTATTTAATTGCAACCGGACAAACACCGATTGATTGGTGACAACCTGAACAATTCTTCCCCGTTAAATTCTACAGAAATATTCCCCTGTATATTTCTTCAGCGTTCAACGCGAAGGAAATACACAGGGAAATATTTCTTATAGGTTGAACTCTGCAGAAATATCCTCCAAAATATTTCTTCAGCGTTAAACTTTAAAGAAATGTCATGGAAAATCAAATACCGGAAACGACAGGTTCGCCAAACAGCGTCGCAGAGGTCGCTCCGGTGATGCGGACTTGGACAAACTGTCCGACGTGGAAATTCCCTTTGTCAAAAATCACCACCTTGTTCTGGCTGGTGCGCCCGAACAGTTGTTCGCGAGAACGCTTGGAGAAACCTTCTATCAGCACTTCAAACGTCTTGCCAATATCACGCCGATTGCTGGCCTCTGAAAGCTGGTTTTGCAGGTCGATCATTCCTTGCAGGCGACGAACTTTTTCGGTTTCGCTCACGGTATCCGGCAAATGTTTGGCCGCATAGGTGCCCGGCCGTTCGGAATATTTGAACAGAAAGGCGCTGTCGTATCCTACTTCGCGCATCAACGAAAGAGTTTCCTGATAATCCGCTTCCGTCTCCGAATGGAAACCGCAAAAAAGGTCTGTCGAAATCGCGCAATCGGGCAAGATGCGCCGAATGGCCGCGATGCGATCCAAATACCATTCGCGCGTATATTTGCGGTTCATGATTTTCAGGATGCGGGAGCTCCCCGATTGCGCCGGTAGGTGAATCATTCGGCAAATATTCGCATGGGAGGCAATCACTTGCAACGTCTCATCGCTCATGTCTTTCGGGTGGGAAGTCGTGAAACGGATACGCATATCCGGTACCGCCTCCGCTACACGCGCCAGCAAAACAGGGAACGAAATCCGCTCGCCCTCCCGTTCAAAGAGATACGAATTGACGTTTTGTCCCAACAAGGTCACCTCTTTGAAGCCTTTCTCCTGCATGTCACGAATTTCATTGAGAATACTGTCGATGTCCCGGCTCCGTTCCCGCCCTCGGGTATAAGGGACGATGCAATACGAACAGAAGTTGTTGCAACCCCGCATAATCGACACAAATCCGGAAATATGCACGCCGGGCAGTTTCAGCGGAATGACATCCTTATAGGTTTCCTGCGTCGATAATTCTACATTGATTGCTTTCTCCCCTTGTTCGACAGCCCCGACCAGATTGGGCAAATCCATATAAGCATCCGGCCCGGCAACCAAATCGACCTGATAATTGTTTATCAACTCCTCTTTCACCCGCTCGGCCATACAACCCAGTACGCCGATAATCATTGTGCGCTTCTTGCGCTTCAGCGACTGAAAATATTGGAGCCGACCGTATATCTTCTGTTCAGCATTGTCTCGCACAGAACAGGTATTGACAAACACCGCGTCAGCCTCCTCGATCCGCTCTGTCGGTTCATACCCATCCATTTGCATTATCGAAGCAACGACTTCGCTATCTGCCACGTTCATCTGGCAACCATACGTCTCAATAAACAATTTCTTTTTCTGTTCATCTCCATTTGCAACGGATTTTAAGTCCGCGCCACGCTTCTGTTCCATTATTCTATTATTAAATTAAACAAAAATGCAATTTTTCGAAAAAATATTTGCCCTAATATTTGCATAGTTCCAATCATGCACTTACTTTTGCAACTGTAAAAATTCAAATTTTTTCATAGTTAAGGTTTTGGTTAAAAATGAAGAGTAAGGGTGGCTGTGAAGTCACCCTTATTTGCTTTTTATACTCTGCTTCTATTTTCTTTCACTTTCAAATAATTTTCCATACTTTTGAAGCACAAAAGTAAGCAAAGTTTATGGATAACGTAGGTGATTGGCTCTATATTGTATTCCTGATTGTAGCAGGTGTCAGCGGCTTGTTTAATGCCAAAAACAAGAAAAAGCAGGTGAAACCCGTGCAGCAACCGAGTAAAGAAATTCCGGGGCAACCGGAAGAAACCACTCCGGAAAGAAGTTTTTGGGACATCTTTGAAGAGGAGGAAGAAGAACAACCCGAAAAAAAGCCTCAAGAAGAAACACCCGTAACAAGCAAGCCAATGGAACCGGAACAAGTACCCGTCGCCGCGCCCGAACAATGCATCGCGGAACAAACCTCTTTGCATCATCGTCCCGCTCCATCTTTGCAAGAAGAGAATAATCTCTCGACAGATTTTGATTTCAACAGCGCGGTCGAACTGCGGAAGGCCGTTATATACGCGGAAATACTAAACCGCAAATATTAGCCCCACATGCTTTTTCAATCCCCTTCCATACATATTTACCCGGAGGGAAGAACAAAATAGCTGGGAGCGAAATGAATGTATGACGGAAGTAAATTTTTGTGTACATTTGCACCGCGCTGCTAACTGAGAAAAGGAAAAAGAATTATTTATATAA
>CALUTX010000228.1 GCA_944323815.1 uncultured Parabacteroides sp.
CGGCTTGTTGTAATAATTCTTTTACCATAACAGTCAGTTCTTTATGCAAGAGAATCTAAATACAAATAATCGTAGTGGATAAGCGGTTTCCGGTCTCGGTCTCCGATAAGGGAACGGGCTTCTTGGCTGCTGTAA
Organism: uncultured Parabacteroides sp.; assembly: GCA_944323815.1. Taxonomy (GTDB): domain Bacteria; phylum Bacteroidota; class Bacteroidia; order Bacteroidales; family Tannerellaceae; genus Parabacteroides. Next base: position 136 of record CALUTX010000228.1, read on the forward strand.
TTGGTACAGCCGACGCCCATGGGACGACCGCTTTCATTGATGATACGGACGATGTCGTCCTTCTCAAAATCTCCTTTGATCTGGGTGACGCCGACCAATAGCAGACTGGTTGCCTGGGATGAGGACAAGGCTTTTTCGGCTCCTTGATTGATGTAGATTTCTCCTTTGGCAAAGCCTTCGGAATGGGCAATCCATTTTTTTACGCTGCTGACCGGTTTGCTTGCCGGGACAAAGCGCGTGCAAATGGTTGTGCTGCCAGGCGTTAACAGGTCGGTCAGGATGTCTGCCTTTTTCCCGTTGGCGATGATGACCTCGATGCCTTCGGCTGCGACTTTACGGGCGATGGTACATTTTGTCAACATACCCCCTCGCCCGAACGAAGAACGGCCGGTTTGGATATAGGCCGACACGTCGTCTTGCTCCTCTCTTGTAATTTGACGGATGACGGAGGCGTTTGGGTCTGACGGCGAACCGTTATAAATGCCGTCGATATTGCTTAGGAGGATAAGCCGGTCGACTCCAAGCATGGTGGCGATTAACCCCGAAAGTTCGTCGTTGTCCGTAAACATCAGCTCCGTGACGGAGATGGTGTCGTTCTCATTCACAATCGGGATGACCGCGTTTGCCAACATGACCTCGATGCAATGTTTCTGATTGAGATAGTGCGTGCGGCTGCCGAAGCTCTCTTTTGTGGTGAGCACTTGCCCGCAGGCAAGGCCATGTTCGCGAAAGAGTTCATAATACCGGTTGATTAATTTGGCTTGTCCGACTGCCGAATAAAGTTGTCGGGCAGAAACCGTATCCAGTTTCTTCCCGACATGAATTTCGCTGCGGCCAGAAGCAACTGCCCCGGATGAAATGAGCACGATTTCGTTCCCTGCCCGGTGTAGTTCGGCTATTTGGTCGACAAGGGCGGACATGCGTGTGATGTCCAATGTGCCGTCCGGCCGGGTCAGTACGTTGCTTCCTATTTTTATCGCCACCCGCATAGTTTAATGGTCAATTGTCAATTATTCATTGTCAATTACTCTTCGCCCTGATTTCGACGCGGCGGATTTTCCCGCTGATGGTCTTGGGCAATTCATCTACAAATTCGACAACGCGCGGATATTTGTAAGGAGCCGTTACCCGCTTGACATGGTTTTGCAACTCCTTGATCAGCTCTTCTCCCGCCTTGTCTTTGTAGTCTTTGGCGAGGACGATGGTCGCTTTAACCACTTGCCCGCGGATTTCGTCGGGTACGCCGGTGATGGCACATTCGACAACGGCCGGATGGGTCATGAGCGCACTTTCTACCTCGAACGGGCCGATACGGTAACCTGAACTTTTGATGACATCATCCGCACGGCCGACAAACCAGAAATAGCCATCTTCGTCACGCCAAGCTACGTCGCCCGTATAGTAGATGCCGTCGTGCCAAGCTTCACGTGTAAGCTCGGCATCCCGATAATATTCTTTGAACAGACCCAGCGGTTTGCCCTTGTCGGTGCGGACGACGATTTGTCCCTGTTCGCCATCTTCAGCGCGCGTTCCATCCGGGCGCAGGAGGTCGACATCGTATTGCGGATTGGGCACACCCATCGAACCCGGTTTCGGCTCCATCCACGGGAAGGTGGCGACGGTCAATGTCGTCTCGGTCTGCCCGAAGCCTTCCATCAGTTTGATGCCGGTCAATTTATAGAAAGTCTCGAATACGGCCGGATTCAATGCTTCGCCAGCAATCGTGCAATATTCAAGGGACGACAAGTCGTATTTCGTCAAATCTTCCCGTATCAGGAAGCGGAAGATGGTGGGAGGCGCACAAAGTGACGTGATGTGATAATCTTGAATCATCTGCAACATGTCGGCAGGTGTGAATTTCTCATGATCGTAAACGAATACGGTCGCGCCTGCAATCCATTGCCCGTAGAGTTTACCCCAGACAGCTTTGCCCCAACCAGTATCGGCAATGGTCAGATGCAGGCTTCCTTCATGCAGGTTGTGCCAAAAACTGCCTGTTACGATATGCCCCAAGGGATAGGTAAAGTCATGGGCAACCATTTTCGGATTCCCGGTTGTCCCGGAGGTGAAGTACATCAATGAAATATCATCGTTGCTGTTGGGATGTTCCGGGCGCACGAACGGAGTGGCATGGGCAATCCCTTCTTGGAAATCTTGAAAGCCTTCAGGAATTTCCGGGCCGATGGAAACGACCGTCTTTACCGACGGGGATTCCGGCAATGCGTCGATGACGTGTTGGAGAATAACCGGTTCGCCGGCGCAAACAATCATTTTGATGTCTGCCGCATTGGCACGATAGACAATATCCTTTTTTGTCAACAGGTGGGTGGCGGGAATGGCTACTGCCCCTAACTTGTGTAGGGCAATGATGGAAAACCAGAATTCGTAGCGCCGCTTCAGTATCAGCATGACCATGTCGCCGTGTCCGATTCCCAGCGATTGGAAATAGGATGCCGTCTGGTCGGTATATTTTTTCATTTCGGCAAATGTGAAATCAACGTGCGCACCTTTGTCGTTTGTCCAGCACATGGCTTTTTTATCCGGAGCTTCGTTTGCCCATGCGTCTACCACATCATATCCAAAGTTGAAATGCTCCGGTACTTTTATCTTCAGATGCTTGATAAAATCTTCTTGCGATTCAAAAGTCGTTTTTTCTAAAAATCTTTCTAACATAATTGTCTCTTTTATAATTGTCAATTGTCAATTATTAATTGTCCATTGTCAATTGTCAATTGTCCATTGCTTACATGATGACCGCAAGGAAACAAACTTTTTCCCCGTCTAATGCTTTCATTCCGTGCGGCAACTGGGAGTCGAAATAAATGCTGTCCCCCTCTTCCAGTATAAGTTCTTTGTTGTTGATTTGCAAAAGCAATCGTCCCTGAACAACTAAGTTATATTCCTGTCCGGGATGCGAGTTCAAATAGATGGGCGTGTCATCTGGTTTGGGGTGGACGGTGACCATGAACGGGTCAGCCTTGCGTCCGGCAAATCCGGCTGCCAGCGACTGGTATTTATATGCTTTTGTCCGTTCAACAGCGACGCCTTTTCCCTTGCGGGTAATGAAATAACTGCTCATCTTCGGTTCGTCGCCAAACATCAACGTGGTCAGTTCGACACCATACGCCTGCGAGATTTGATGTAAGACGCTGACGGAAATGTCGACGTTACCGCTTTCAAGCTCCAAATATTGCTCCGGAGTCAGATGGCAGACTTGAGCGATTTCTTCCGGACTGATTTCCAGTGCGTCCCGGAGTCCCGCTAATCGTTCTGCGATTTGCTTGATTTGTTCGTTCATTTCTTTGTAGGGTTATATTTATGATGCCCAAAGGTAGTAATAAAAAGCTAAATGAACATATAAAAAGAGTTTGTAATGTCAGAAAAAATTGTATAAAGATGCAGCGATTCATGTAGTTCTGCATCTTTACTTGTACAAGCGATTTGATTCACTTGGGGGTAAAAACAATTTAAAGAAAGGAAAGAAGAGAAATGATGAGAACAAGATTGTTGAACGTTATCATGTGGATGATGATTGCCTGTTTGGGCTATGCACAGGCCCAAGAGACAAAAGAGATGACCCGCGAAGAAAAGAAAGCGGAACAGGAGGCGCTTGATCGCTTCTATTTTGAGGAGGCGAAAAAAGCAATTGAGGATAAAGCGTTTGTGTTGGAAGCTGATCAAGTGATGTTTAAGTATGGGACGACGGCTTTCGTCTCTTCGAATACGAATTTTGTTGCGGTGAAGGGAGACGAAGCAGTAGTGCAGGTCGCTTTTAACGTCCCAGTCAGCGGACCGAACGGGATTGGCGGCGTGACGGTTTCCGGTTCGATTTCCGGATATAAGAAGGAGGTCGACAAGAAGGGGACGATTCGGATTTCCATGAATGTCATGGGTACCGGAATCTCTGCTCAGGTAGACATAACCTTGCCGGAAGGAGGTAACCGGGCAACGGTCCATATTATGCCTACATTTAACTCGAATCGCTTTACCTTGTCGGGCAACGTGTTGCCGATGAGCAAGGCGAATGTATATCAAGGAAGAACATTGTAAGGTTGAATTAAAAACGAAAGAAAGATGAAGAAGTTTTTAGTATTGGCGATAAGTTTAATCGCATTGGCGTCGTGTGAGAAAGACCCTGATATGAGTCAGCTCGACAGCGATTTCACGGTCTACACCGACTATGACAGCTCGACAGATTTTAGTAATTTCACAACTTACTGCTTGCCCGATAGCATCTTGGTGCCGGGCGACGGAATGAAGAACTCTTATTGGAAAGACGAGAGTGCGCAGCGGCTCATCAGCGCGGCTGCCGAAGCTATGGACAGTTTGGGGTATAAGCGGGTGACCAATCCCGACGAGGCAACCCTTGGTTTGCAACTCTCTTTCACCCAGATGCGGACACATGTGACCGACTTTGTGGGCGGTG
>CALUTX010000229.1 GCA_944323815.1 uncultured Parabacteroides sp.
GGATAACGGGACAGATAATAGTAGGTTTCGCCCGAGGGAAGGCTCTCGATGTGGTAGCGCGACGAGGCGGAGACCGAGAAGAGGAAACCTTGCTCGCGGAGCGTGTCGACGGGCAGGTAGACCGACGTATCGCGAATGCCGGTAATCAGAATGTTCCGCGCCGACGCGGTATCCAGCGTATCGCGCAGGGAATAGTAGACGGTGTAGCTCAAATCTTCCTTCAGGGAATCGGGCTTTTGCCACGTAAGTAACAATTCCGCCCCTTTGCGCTCCACCCGAAGCGGTTCCGGAGCAGGCGGGACGCTGCTGTCGAGCCACGCGAGCGGAGGAAGCTGCGCGGGATACTTGTAGTAATGGTTCTTCAGCTCGTCGTACAGCCCTTTGGTGTTGTCCAACAGATGTTCCGCACGGAAGAAGACGCAACCGGCGCCTCCGAAGTAGCGACTGTAATCAATCTGGTCGGTAATGTCGTTGACGGTCCAGTCGCCCTCCTCTTCCGTCAGCCGATAGGCACCCAAACCGGGGACAACCAAGCGGCCGTTGCTGTTCGACACCCAGTTGTCGACAAAGGGGAAGAAATCGTTATGCCGGTAATACATCATCGGGACAATCAGGTCTTGCTTGCCCTCTTCCATCCAGCGTTTGGGGTCTTGGAAGACGCTTTCGTAGGCCGTCCATCCGGCGTTGGGGACGCGCTCGATGCGGCTGTATTTCCCCAGCGGGGAACTGCTGACCTGTACCCACGGTTTGGCGGATTTCACCCAGTCGTAGATGCGTGCGACTATCCGATCGATATTCTCGCGACGCCATTCTGCCAATGTGTATCGCTTGCCATACTTGCGGTAAGCGGATTTGTCGGGGAAGGATTTGGCCTGTTCGGGGTAACGGATGTAGTCGAAATGGATGCCGTCGATGTCATAATAGGTAACCAGCTCTTTTACCAGCGAGAGGATATAGTCTGCCGTGCCGGGAACGCCCGGATCCAAGTACCACTCGCCGCGATGACGCCTGCACAGCTCCGGATGCCGCTTGACAACCGAACGTTTGCCCAACTCTTTCACCTGTTTATCCGTACCCAAAGGGAAGGTCACCATCCATGCGTGGAGTTCCATGCCGCGTTTGTGGCATTCGTCGATGGCAAAGGCCAACGGGTCATAGGCAGGCATTTTTCCGCTTGTGCCGGAAAAGACTTTACTTGCCGGTTCAATCGCCGAACGCCAAATGACATCGCCCCGCAGGCGGACTTGCAAGAAGACGGTGTTGAAATTGGCGGCTTCCAAGCGGTCTAACAGCCGACACAGTTCCTGCTGCTGCGCTTCGTATCCGGCGGCTGTCGTTGCCGGACGATGCGGCCAGTCCAACCCGTAGACGGTCGTCAGCCAGACGCCGCGAATCTCCTTTTTTGGCGGTTCGACAGCCTTTATTCCTTGTATGCCAACGAAAAGCAGCAGCAAGCAAACGGTGATTCTCATCTCTCCTCGATTCGTTAGCGGTACGATTGTACTGCCTGCAAGGCCTCTTCGGGATGGTCTGTCGTCAGGAAGTCGGCTCCTTTTTCAATCATCTCTTTCATGACGGGTACTTCGTTGACCGTCCAGTCATTGACTTTCAGTTTCAGTTCTTTAGCTTTTTTGAACCACTCTGGATGCTGCTGCATGACCTTGTAATGGTAGTCCAGTCCGGCAAAGCCCAATTCCTTCAGTTGCTTTGGCGAAAGATCGCCGTTCAGGTAATACACCGGCCTTTTGGGGGCATATTGATGCAATGCTTTGGCGGCTTCCAAACTGAAGGCGATGTATTCGGTGCGCTTTCCGAGCTTCATGCGGTTCACCATATCCACGGCGATGCGGGCAGCTTCGCGGTCACGCTCCGGAGTAGCATGGGATTTCAACTCGAAAATGAGTTTTATCCGCTTGACCTTCTTCGCCCGCTTCAAGTATTGTTCCAGCGTAGGCAAGGTTTCGCCGTTGGGGAGCTTGTGGTCTTTCAGTTCGGCATACGATGTCTTTTGAATATCCTTTCCATTGATATGCTGGTCGTGAAAGACAACCGGGACATTGTCGGCCGTCAGATGCACGTCAAATTCACAGCCATATACCTTGATTTCCTTTGCCAACTCCAGCGAACGGATGGAGTTTTGCGCAGAGCCTTCTGTCTTCCAATAGCCCCGATGGGCGATTACTTTCGTCTTGTCCTTTGCCGAAACCGTTGTTGCCAACAAAAGGGCGAGCAAACAGCAAACAACAAGCCTGAATTGATTTTTCCCTCCTATCATCTTTTTTTACCTCCCGACTATCTTTTATTTTCCTACGTCCAACAAATATCGTTCGGCTTCGATGGCTGCCTTACATCCGCTCCCGGCTGCCGTAATCGCCTGCCGATAGTGCGGATCGGCCACGTCACCTGCTGCAAAAACGCCCGGCACTTGCGTCTTCGGTGTGCCCGGTATCACTTTGATGTAGCCCACTTCGTCAGTCTCCAGCCACGGTTTGAAGATGTCCGAATTGGGTTTGTGGCCGATGGCAAGGAAAAATCCGTCGATGGCAATGTCTACCTTTTCCTCATCCGGCTCTCCCATCCGTTTCAGCAGATGAGCTCCTTCTACGCCGTTCTCTCCAAACAGTCCTACCGCGTTGTGTTCAAACAAACTGGTGATGTTGGGTGTATTTTTCACCCGTTCTTGCATCACTTTCGAAGCACGCAGATAGGGTTTGCGGACAATCATGTAAACTTGCTTCGCCAGACCTGCCAGATAGAGTGCCTCTTCACACGCCGTATCACCTCCGCCGACAACAGCAACCACCTTTTTCCGATAGAAAAAACCGTCGCACGTGGCACAGGCCGAAACACCCATACCGGCATACTTCTGCTCATCCGGCAAACCCAAGTATTTGGCAGTCGCACCCGTTGCGATAATCAGTGTCTCTGCTTCGATAACCTTTTCCCCGTCGATGGTTATCCGGTAAGGGGCAGCCGAGAGGTCTGCCGCCGTCGCGATGCCCATACGAATATCCGCTCCGAAACGGGAAGCCTGCTGCTTGAGGTCTTCCATCAGTTCCAGCCCTGTTATCCCTTTCGGGTAACCGGGAAAGTTTTCTACTTCGGTGGTGGTAGTCAACTGTCCGCCCGGCTGGATGCCTTCATACAGGACAGGCGACAAATTGGCGCGGGAGGCATAAATGGCTGCCGTATAGCCAGCCGGCCCCGAGCCTATGATTAAACAACGTACTTTCTCGTTCTGATTCATGTTCATATTTTTATACTGTTTTATTGCTATCGTTATCTCAAATCAATCACTTCGGCGTCTGGATAGTCCGCTTCCGGAAATACAAAGAAATCATCTGGCCGATTCACGCCCGTTTGCAGCTTGTTGATATGAATCGTGCTGCTGATACCGTCCTGCATACGGACAACCAAAGAAACGGGATAAGAGGAATATTTCTCAATCTGAAGTTCTACTTCCGTTATGTCGCTCTTCTTTTTCGGCAACAGCCGTATCTCGTAGGCAGCCTTCCCGTTCGTTGCTGTGCACTCACCCTCATAACGGGCTTTGAAACCTTTTTGATAGGACTGCAACAAGATGACGGGATTAATCGCTTGCAATTCGTCGCCCGTAGGCGCAGAGACATTTACCTCTTCCGTCTGCCCCACGTATGACCACTGGGTCGTACCATCAAACCACGTGACCATATCCGGTGTCTTCAAAACGAATTTCTCCCCTTTGATGTCGATGGTTCCTTCAAAACTTTCTGAAAGCTGTTGCCGCTCGGAACGGGTTTGTATCGCAAATTCGACTGTTACCCCATTTGTGTCTTTTAAAATCGACGCCGTCTTGTCTAATATCGACTCGGCATCCTGTGCCTGCAACCGGGTTGTCCAACAGGCAGACAACCCCATGATTAGCATCCAAATCCAACGATTGATGTTCATCTTCTTTCTTCTATTTCAGCGTGTTCAACAACTGTTCCAAACTATATTCATCCGGTATCAGCACCTGTCGCGCCTTGCTTCCCTCGAACGGGCCCACCACGCCGGCGGCCTCCAACTGGTCCATCAGGCGACCCGCCCGGTTATAACCGATGGAGAACTTGCGCTGAATCAACGAGGTAGACCCCTGTTGTTGGATGACTATCAGGCGGGCAGCCTCCTCAAACAGCGGGTCGCGGTCGGACAAATCGACCGAAGCCACACCCGACTCGCCGCCCTCTGCCACATACTCGGGTAGCAGGTATGCTGTCGGGAACGCCACTTGCTGGCTGATATACTCCACTATCTTCTCGACTTCGGGCGTATCGACAAAGGCACACTGCACGCGAACGGGTTCGCTGCTGCCGGTAATCAATATCAACATATCCCCCTTTCCGATCAGCCGGTTGGCGCCCGGTGCATCCAAAATGGTGCGGGAATCGACTTGCGACATCACTTTGAAAGCGATGCGGCTCGGGAAGTTACTCTTGATTGTACCGGTGATTACCTTCGTATCCGGCCGCTGCGTCGCCAGAATCATGTGGATG
>CALUTX010000230.1 GCA_944323815.1 uncultured Parabacteroides sp.
CTGTATGTCTCCATCCTCTAAAATCGTATTGTCGAGCGGACTGGTAAACGCCATCTCACTCACCACATTCCGCATGCTGGGAGCCGCCATCGTCTTTTGGATTGCCTCTTTCTTCATGCCCAAAGAACATGTCCCGCACGAAGACTTGAAAGACCTTTTCTTTGCCGCGCTCTTCGGGATTGTCTTGAATCAGGGCTCATATATATTCGGTGTGTCGATGACTTCGCCTATTGACGCGACGATTGTTGCCACCTCTACGCCCATCATCACGATGATTATCGCGGCGTTTTACCTGAAAGAACCCATCACGGGGACAAAAATACTCGGAGTGTTTGTTGGAGCAGCGGGCGCACTCACCTTAATTTTGAGCGGACAACAGGCGTCGGCCGGAGGAGGCAACGTTTGGGGCGATCTGCTCTGCCTGTTCGCGCAATGTTGCTTCTCTATTTACGTGGTGGTATATAAAGGGCTGATCGGAAAGTATTCTCCCGTCACGCTAATGAAGTGGATGTTCACCTACTCGGCCATCTGCACGATTCCGTTCTCATACAGCAGCGTTTCCAGCATTGATTTCGCCACGCTACCGCTTTCCATCTACCTGAACATCGCCGTCGTCGTCTTGGGAGGCACCTTTTTCGCCTATTTACTGATTCCGATCGGACAACGGGCGCTGCGCCCCACCGTCGCAACGATGTATAATTACGTGCAGCCGATTATCGCCTCCATCATTACCGTCATTGTCGGTCTCGACACGTTCGGGTTGATGAAAAGCATCGCCATCGTGCTGGTTTTCCTGGGCGTTTACATCGTGACGCGCAGTAAATCTAAAGCGCAGATGGATGCATGGAAAGCGCGCGCCAAAGCGGATCGTCCGGAACAGGAGCCACAATCGTAAGCGCCTGCTTGGAAACGGGATGAATCAGTTCTGCTTTGCGTGCATGGAGACTGATGCCGCCGTCGCGGTTGGAACGCGGGAAACCATACTTCAAATCGCCCTTGATGGGGCATCCCATCTTCGACAACTGGCATCGAATTTGGTGATGACGGCCGGTTTTCAAGTCAATTTCCAATAGATAATAATTTTCAGAGCGGGCGATGACGCGGTAATGGAGAATGGCTTTTTTGCTGTTCGGGCGTTCCGCGTCGTAAGCATAACTTTTGTTCTGCTTCTCGTTGCGCACCAGCCAATGGACCAATTCTCCCTCATCTGCAGCCGGCTTGTTCTTGACAATCGCCCAGTAGGTTTTCCGTACCTCTCCCAACCGGAACATCTCGTTCAGGCGCGCCAACGCCTTGCTGGTTTTGGCAAACAAAACGACGCCGCTCACCGGTCTGTCCAGTCTGTGCGTAACACCGACAAATACATTTCCCGGTTTGTTGTATTTCACCTTCAGCCACACCTTTAGTTTCTCTGAAAGAGGCATGTCGCCCGTCTTATCGCCCTGTACGATGTCGCGACAAGTTTTGTTGACGGCAATCAGATGATTGTCCTCGTAGAGAATTGACAATTGACAATTGATAATTGACAATTCTGAGTTGTTATTTGTGCTTGGTTGCATGATTTTTATCTGTATTCTTCTTTATTTACGACTGTCTACGCCGGTCAACAACGGTTCTTTCCTTAAAAAATCCATAAGCTTCCCGGTATCCAGCTGTTATTTGTAAAATAATCTATAAGATACTCGGTATCCAGCCGTACTTTGTAAAAAGTTCTTCCGTCTACCGCGGTAAAAAGCTGTTCTTTCGCAAAAGTACTGCCTTCGACTGCAGTCAACAGCAGTTCCCTGCCAAAAGTACGCCTATTTACCGAAGTAGCCGGCCCCTCCTTTGGTAAAGAGAAACCGGCCACTTGGAAAATTGATAATTAACAATTGACAATTGACAATTACTACATATAAAATTGTCAATTGTCAATTATTAATTGTCCATTATTTACATGTTCATTCCGCCATCTACCTGAATCACCTGTCCGGAAACGTAGGAAGACATATCCGAAGCCAAGAAGGTCGCGATGTTTGCCACGTCTTCCGGCGTACCGCCGCGACGCAACGGGATTTTCTTGCACCATTCAGCTTTAATTTCTTCCGATAAAGAGGCCGTCATGTCCGTCATAATGAATCCCGGCGCAATCGCATTGGCGCGGATGCCGCGCGAACCCAGTTCCTGCGCGATAGACTTGGCAAGTGCAATCATACCCGCCTTTGAAGCGGAGTAATTACACTGTCCGGCGTTCCCATGCACCCCTACTACGGAGGCCATGTTGATGATGCTTCCTGCACGCTGTTTCATCATCACCGGCGTACAAGCGTGGATAAAGTTGAAAGCCGACTTCAGGTTCACGCCAATGACTGCGTCCCACTGACTCTCGCTCATACGCATCATTAAGCCGTCTTTTGTGATGCCCGCATTGTTAACCAAGATGTCTACACGACCGAAATCCTTCACAATCTCTGCCACTACGTTGTGTGTTTCTTCGAAATTTGCTGCATTCGAAGCATACCCTTTTGCTTTTACGCCTAACGCTTCAATTTCCTGCTGCGTAGCCAAGCCGTTTTCGTCGATTACCAAGTCAGTAAACGCGATATTGGCGCCTTCAGACGCAAATTTCAACGCGATTGCCTTTCCGATACCACGAGCTGCACCCGTAATAATCGCCACTTTCCCTTCTAATAGTTTCATATCTATATCATTTAAAGTTTCAACATCTAATCAGACAAGCACCGGTCGAATAACCGCCGCCAAACACCGTGATGGCGACTAAATCACCCTTCTTGAACGAAGTTGCATGCTGTGCATACACCAAAGCGGAGCTGACGGAGCCCGTATTCCCCAGTTCTTCGATGTTATGCAAGAACTTTTCGTTGGGCAAGTCGAGCTGCCGCGCGATATTGGCGAGGATGCGCATGTTCGCCTGATGCCCGATAAAGTAACTGAGCTCATCTAACGAATAGCCATTCTTCTCCAAAAGATAAAGGACATTCTTTGGCATGTATGTACAAGCCTGCATAAAGACATCACGTCCTTCCGGCATTTGGATACCGCCGTGGGCAGGACGCAGATGTACTGCGTTAGGCGCTTTTGGCAAATACCCCAGTCCTTCCGTAAAGACATCCACTATTTCCGCCTCATTCACAGCCATCCGCTCCTTCGAGATAAAGAAGGCAGCGGCCGCATCTCCCCACAAATGGCCGGCTTTCGGATCGGTTTCGTTAGCATATGCGGAATTCTTATCGGCGGAAAGAATCAAAGCTTTCGTTGCTTTTCCCATCGAGAAGTAGCCCTCCACAACTTCCAACGCATTCAGGAAAGAAGAGCAGGCTGAAGAGAGATACAACGCCTTTGCATTTTCAATTCCAAACTCAAACTGAGTCAAATGGGCGGCCGTCGCCACTGTATCATAAGGGGAATAAGAAGCCGATATGATTAAATCAACCTCTTTTATATCATACGGCAAATGAGGGAGCGCGTTCCGTACGGCTTCCAAACTCATTGTATTGATATTCTCTTCTTCCTTCGCTTTCGAGCGGGAACGAATACCCGTACGTTGCTCAATCCACTCGCTGGTTAATCCGTTTAAATCTAAAAAGTGTTGGTTATCTACCCGCTCTTCGGGCACATAAAACCCTGTCGCATTGATATACATTCTATATCTGTATTACTTTATCTTTATACCATTGAATATTAAATTCATCACATTATCCCTCCGTTTGATGCGCTGGCCGATATTGTCACCCATGATGCCCCGTATATAAGGGACTTCCAATCCCTTCAACGCATGATGAAGCACAACGGCTGTGATTCCGGTATCAGGCATCGCAAAGATTCCTTCTCGTACGCCCGCATCCAAAATCCCTTTTATCAATTCCGTCTCCCGGATATCAAAGCTCTTGCGTACTTTCTCCACACGCCAGATATCACGAAAGAAATTCGCCCGCAATGTCCCGTTCCGGAATACCAAAGCTTTAATCGCATCCAATCGTGTATAGATAAACGTCATCAGTTTCTCATCTGCCGGCAAGTTTTTAGCCGCGACATCTTGCAGCATCTTATACAAACGGTTCAATTCGGACTCCACAACAGCCAAATAAATCTCGTTCTTGCTTTTAAAATAAGTGTACAGCGTGCGTCTACCTTTCTGGGATGCTTGTGCAATATCATTCATCGTCGTATTATCTACCCCCATACGAGCAAATAACTGTCTCGCAACCTCTATCAACATCTCACGTGTCTTAGAAACTGTCATCGGATTCCGTATTGCACATTTTTTTTCAAACTGTGCGCAAAAGTACCGCAAAAAATAGTAACTACCAAAAGCCTATTTACATTTTCTCCAAATGAACCTTTTGAATCGACAAACGAACCAACTTTCTTTTAGGCTTTCCCAAAAATCATTTTACAAGTAACGGATAAAGAAATATGCTACCGTCAAGTTAGAAGTGCAACATCTCCACCGTCCTCCACCGTCCTTGGAGCGTAGCGGAAAGGGCGGTGGA
>CALUTX010000231.1 GCA_944323815.1 uncultured Parabacteroides sp.
CAAAGGCAGCCGGACGGGATACCTCAGGGCTGGAGCATTGGATGGACCACCTCACTCACTTCATGGACAACGGTGTAGACGGTTTCAAGCTCGACCCGGCGCGAACCATTGACGAACATCCTAACTTCCGGTACTACAACGGGCGAACGGACAAGGAGATGCACAACCTGAACCAAATCCTGTTACCCAAACAGATGCGTCAGATGACGCGCGAACACACCGGCCGCCGCTCGTGGCACCACTACACAGCCGGATGGGCGGGCACGCAGCATTGGGGCGCATCGACCAGCGGCGACAACGGCGGAGGACGCACAGCCCTGTTCGACCAACTGAATCTGGGCATGAGTGGATTCATGAATACCTCGTGCGACGTCATGTCGGTTTCCAAAGAACAGGAGATGCAGAGTCTGCACTTCGGGCTGTTTCTCCCTTGGGTACAAATCAACAGCTGGTATGCGCTGCTGCAACCGTTCTATTTCCCGGAAAAGGAGAAAAACATCTATCGGGATTACGTCAAGCTGCGCTATTCGCTGATGCCTTACATCTATTCGGCTGCGCTGGAAGGGGCTCAAACGGGAATGCCTATCGTCCGCTCCATGCCACTGATGTTCCCCGACGACCGGAACACGGACGACATGGTCTATCAGTATATGTTTGGTGAAAACTTGTTGCTGAGTATTTTCAGCGACTCTATCTACCTGCCGAAAGGGGAATGGACCGATTACTGGACAGGCGAGAAACTGACGGGCGGGAGTAAAATCCGACACGCCATACCCGACAACCGCGCCGGCCTGCTCTTCGTACGCGAAGGTGCCATCATCCCGTTCCAGAAAGAGATGCAGTATATCGGAGAAAAACCTATTGACACGCTCATCGTCAAAGTCTATCCCAAAGCGGTTTCGTCTTATGTCATGTATGAAGACGACGGCGAATCATACGACTATGAGAAGGGAGCCATTGCCGCGACCCGCTTCGAGTGCCGACAAAAGGGAGAGCGCATCACGTTTACGGTCTGTCCGGTCGAAGGAGCCTACAAAGGAATGTACGCATCACGCACCTACGAGTTGGAAATCATCTCGCCCCGCCGTCCGAAGCACGTATCCATAAACGGCATGCCCATCGACGACTGGCAATATATTGAAAAAGAGGGGAAAATCCGACTCTGCCTGCATCAACCGGATGTAAAAAAGAAGGCGGAAGTAATCTGTGAATGACAGGTTACCTCCGTTTGGGCAAATAGGGAAGCATGCCATCGGAATACTCGATGCGGTGTTTCCCTGTTTCGTCTGCATAAATGACGTAATATTCGATTTCGGGAATGGAATCTGCCATCCGGCGTGCCTTTTCCAAACCCATTGCCATGAAAGCGGTCGCATAGGCATCGGCGGTCATGCAGTCGTTGGCGACGATGGTCGCGCTCAAAATACTCTGCTCTGAAGGATAACCGGTGCGCGGATCGATGGTATGGGCATATTTCTTGCCGTCTTTGATATAATAGTTCCGATAATTGCCCGACGTGGCAATCGCCCCTTTGCGACAGAGCTGCACAATCTCGCTATATTCATTCTTCATGCCGGTCGAGTCATCTTCGGGGAGCGTAATGCCGATACGCCAGCAGACACCGTTCTGATTCACCCCTTTCATCATCACCTCGCCGCCAATGTCGATCATGTAATTCTCCACCCCCTCTTTCTCCAGCAGGCGGGCAATCACGTCGCACGAATAGCCTTTGGCGATGGCCGAGCAATTCAGTAATACGCGCGGATCGTCTTTCACTACCCGGTTTCCATCCAAATGTACTTTCCGGTAACCCACAAACGTTTTCAGGCTATCCACCATCTCCGGCGTCACGCTGTCTTTATGGCTGAACCCAAACCCCCACAGATTGACCAGCGGGGCACAGGTGATGTCAAAAACACCGTCTGAATTCCGCGACACCTCCATCGACTTGTTGAATACCTCCTTGAACCAATCGTCCACCTCGACCGGCTCATTGTTATTCACCTTCGAGATGATGGAATTGGGATTAAATGGGTTCAGGGAAAGATTGAATTTCTGGAACTCTGCATCAATTTTGTCGGAGAGTAAATGGTCAGACTCATATTTAATTTGGTAAAGCGTATGGAACACCGTCCCGCTCTCTTCAAAATACTGTTTTTTCTCCTTGCACGACGTCAAGAGCCATATCGCAGCAATGACAAGCAAGCTAATCTTCTTCTCCATATAGTTCTGTTTATACACCTAAAAGCGATGTTTTCACTTATTCAAATAAAGATGTTCTATCAAAATCTTCGCGCCGATGGCAATCAAAATCAATCCGCCAATCAAATCCAACTTCAAATCCACCTTGCGCCCGAAACGGTTCCCGAAATAAACGCCAAAAGCGGAAAGCAGGAAAGTCACCACCCCGATGGTCAATGCCGCCAGCGCGATGGCCGATTCCAGACATGCCAGCGATATGCCGACCGCCAAAGCGTCGATACTCGTCGCAATCGCCAATCCGCACAACGTTTTGTAAGAAAGCGGGTCGGTATGGCATTCGTCTTGCTTCTCCTGTCTGCTCTCATACACCATCTTTCCGCCCAAATAGAGCAAGAGCCCGAAAGCAATCCAATGGTCGAAAGCCGTAATATACTTCTTGAAACTCAGTCCTGCCACATAACCGATGACCGTCATACCCGCCTGAAAAACGCCCATCACCAAACCAATCTTCAGCGTATGATGCGGCCGATAATGCTGTATCAACGCGCCACCTGTGACGGAAACAGCCAAACTATCCATTGACAAGCCTATCGCCAACAATACAATCTCTATAAACGACATATAAGAATGAATGTAACACTTTTATCTAAACGCAGGGACATAGAATAACCGAGCGAAGAGCTTAAATCTCCGTCTCAATCTTATACTTGTTCCGGTTGGGCGAATCCCTCGAAATCAATTCGCCGATGAACCCTGCCAGAAACATCTGCGTCCCCAATATCATCGCCGTCAGGGCAATGTAGAAATAGGGCGAATTGGTCACCAGCGGCCTCAACTCTCCCGAACAGATGGAAACCAACTTGGCACCCAGCACAATTGCCAACGCCACAAATCCGATAAAGAACATCACACTCCCCCAAAGCCCGAAAAAGTGCATCGGTTTCTTCCCGAATTTCGACGTGAACCAAAGCGTAATCAAATCCAGATACCCGTTCACGAAACGGTCCAACCCGAACTTGCTAACGCCGTACTTACGTGCCTGATGATGCACCACCTTCTCCCCGATTTTACTGAACCCTGCTATCTTCGCCAGATAGGGAATGTAGCGGTGCATATCGTTGTATATCTCGATGTTTTTAATCACGATGTTCTTATACGCCTTCAGTCCGCAGTTGAAATCGTGCAGATTCTTGATGCCCGAAAACTTGCGTGCCGTCGCGTTGAACAGCTTGGTCGGAATGGTTTTCGAGAGCGGGTCATACCGTTTCTTCTTCCACCCCGAAACGAGGTCGTAACCCTCTTCCGTAATCATCCGGTACAATTCGGGTATCTCGTCCGGACTGTCCTGCAAGTCGGCATCCATTGTGATGACCACATCGCCCTGTGCACGCTGGAAACCGCAGTTCAAACCGGGCGATTTGCCATAATTCCGCCGAAACTTCACCGCCCGCACCACATCGGGAGCTTTTTTCTTCAATTCTTCAATCACCTCCCAAGAATTGTCGGTACTTCCGTCATTGATAAAGATAATCTCATGACTGAAATGGTGTTCGTGCATGACCCGCTCGATCCAGTCGAACAGTTCCGGAAGCGACTCGGCTTCGTTATACAAAGGGATGACTACTGATATATCCATGTCCGTTTAATTTTTGTCTTGTTTGATCTCCTCTCCACTCCTTTTGCGACAAACTAACGCAGCTACCGGCACAGAGAGTATGATTCCATAAAAAACATTGTTGAAAATACCCTGAATCGCCATGTGTACGGGCGTCAGACGAATTTCGTCGACCGCCTTCAGCATGTCCGCTTTCGCATCGGCTGCCTCCAACAGACGTTTTGCCTGCTCCATCGCATTGCTCAGGAAGTCGGGTGAAGCAATGTATTTATAAAAGACATAATGTTCCAACGAGACAATCAGCGCAGCAAAAAAATAGAGCAACACGCCAAACTGCCACGCATGGCCGAAGCTGATACTCCCGCCAATGTCTTTCCGGTAACACATGGTCCAATAATAAGCTAAAAAAGGCACCGCCAGGCTCATCAGTTCATACATAAACATCAACAGCGGCCTTGAATTTCCAAGAATGAAGAACACATACTTGACGACCCAATACATTCCCATCGCCAACCCGTATGACATCGCGCTTTTCAGCAATAAATCCTTATTCTCCATATCAAACCCTTTCTAAATTGACAATGGACAATTGACAATTGACAATTATTCTTTTCTCTTTCCTACTTGTCACTTGTCAATTGTCCATTGTCAATTCTCTTGAGCCTCTTGT
>CALUTX010000232.1 GCA_944323815.1 uncultured Parabacteroides sp.
CCGGTCGTCGTTGAGCGGGAAGACGGTCGAACTGTCCGTGAGGGGATAGCGGCTCAGCAAGCCGGAATCTTCCGTATAGAAAGAATAATAGGTCTTTCCCCGTTCCTTGAGCGCGGCGACGATGCGGTCGCAAAAGCGGGTGTCGTGATAATTGCGCACTTCGCTCAGCGTCACGAAGTCGGCATCCGTCCGCGCAATCTCGTCTGCTACGGCCTCGAAGCCTCCTTTGACGACGGTTCCTTCCTGCCAGATGTTAAATTGTAAAACTTTGATGGTTTCCGTCTGCTTGCAGGCGGTCATGCTGCCCAGCAGTAATAGGAGCAGCCCGAATGCTGCCCTTCTGATTCTTGTGTCCATGTTCACTTGTTTGTTTATTTATTATTTAATGTATGAATGATGATGCGTGACAAAAGGCGTTAGGGCCCGATTTGGAAGCTGCCGATTCGTCCGGCCGGGAAGAGAAGCAGTTGAGGCGACATTCTTCCGTTGAATGGATTATACTCATAGTTTACTCCGACGCCGATACGAAAGTCCTCTTGTATCTTAAACTCGAAAGCGCCGCCCACGCTCGTATGGTTGTAAAACGGATTCAGGAGCATGTGCGGATTCCGTTTCTCGTCGCCCTCATAGAAGACATATTGCCCCCAACCTCTGACGCCCAGCCAGTCTGTCAGTTCATAGCCGGCTGTCGCACGGAAACCGCCCATGAGCATGGGCGACGGGTTGAAAGGCGTATAGTAACGTCCGCCGAAACCGCTGACGGAGAAGCTGACGCGGTCGTTCTGCCACGTCGTCCCCACGTTCATCCGCGTTAGTCCGCCGACGCCGGGCCATGTGTATTGTTGGCCGCTGGCAAAGAAACTGGCCTGTTCGTTAAGCGGCAAGATGGAGATTTCGTTGAAGTCGAGCGCCATCGGCGAGACTGCCCAAAGCATCGGCGTATACGGATTGAAGAAAGGTCGATAGGCCTCCGACAGAATCATCATGTCCATCGGCCGCTCCTGTTCGAACTGGATAGGAGCGGTAAGGTTGGGAGTGAACTCGCGCAATTTGGCCTCTATGATGTGCCGGTCAGAAGGCGTATAACTTTTGAATATCGTCTTCGGAAGGTTTAAATGGAATACGGCCCGTTTTGGTACGGCCACGATTTTCCCCTCTTTCGTGCGAATCCACGTCAAATCGGTTTGTGCCCATAGGCAGGAGGTGACGCACAATAACAATAGGCAGATAAGTAAACTTCGCTTCATAACGCAACTCTCTTTTTATCATGCGAAGATAGGATTTTTTTAGTTGATAAACTATATTTCGTTTCATCGCCAACAAAAGTATAAACATCCGAAGCATCTTTTGTCTCTGCCCTCATTCTATTCTTTAATCATCGCCATTGATTGTAAAAACAGCGACGTTGATTTTATAATCAGCGACGCTGTTTTTAAAAACGCCGTCGCTGATTATAAAATAGTAGCAAGGATGGGTAGGTTTATCTCCTGTCGGATGAACAAATTTTGTATAGGGAACAAAGTATTCGTGTCGCGATGCACAGAAAAAGAAAGAACCTGCTTACAATTCATTGGTTTTTGTGTACATTTGCCGTCAATAATCTAATTACAAATAAAGAGATGGAAAATATGAATTGGGCTGATCTGTCTTTCGGCTATGTCAAGACAGACTATAACGTCCGGTGTTATTACCGAGACGGCAAATGGGGGGAACTGGAGGTCAGCTCTTCCGAAATTATTAATATTCACATGGCAGCTACTTGCCTGCACTATGGCCAAGAGGCTTTCGAGGGATTGAAGGCGTTCAGAGGGAAAGACGGGAAAGTGCGTGTGTTCCGCATGGATGAGAATGCGAAGCGTCTGCAATCGTCCAGCCGGGGAATCAAGATGGCGGAATTTCCGGTGGAGAAATTTGAGGAGGCCGTACGCAAGGTGGTTAAACTCAATGAACGGTTTGTGCCGCCCTACGAGAGTGGCGCGTCGTTGTATATCCGTCCGTTGTTGATTGGTTTGGGTGCGCAGGTCGGCGTAAAGCCCGCGCCCGAATATCTGTTTGTTGTCTTTGTGACGCCCGTCGGGCCCTATTTCAAGGGCGGATTCCAACCGTCGAAAGTGTGCATCATGCGCGAATACGACCGCGCAGCTCCACAGGGAACCGGTACAATCAAGGTTGGCGGAAACTATGCGGCCAGCCTCGTGGCAGGAGAGAAAGCGCACGATCTGGGCTATGCCGCTGTGCTCTATCTGGACCCGAAAGAAAAGAAATATTTGGACGAATGCGGGCCGGCCAACTTCTTCGGAGTGCGTGGCAACAGTTACATCACGCCGCAGTCGCATTCGATTTTGCCTTCTATCACAAACAAGAGTTTGCAGCAGTTGGCTGTCGATATGGGCTTGACCGTTGAACGGCGTCCCATTCCGGTAGAAGAGGTGGAAACGTTTGAAGAGGCTGCCGAGTGTGGTACGGCTGCTGTGATTGCCCCGATTTCGCAAATCGACGATTTGGATGTGAACAAATCTTACGTGATAGCCAAAGACGGCAAGCCGGGACCGGTATGCGAGAAACTGTATCACAAACTGCGTGCGATTCAGTATGGCGACGAGCCGGATACGTACGGTTGGGTGACGGTGATTGAGTAATGGACAATTGAATAATTGACAATGGACAATTGACAATTGTGGAGAAAATTGCAATCTCTGCATGGCAATATGGGAAAGAATATTTATATTTGCCCCGTCAAATGAATAATTGTCAATTGTCAATTTTCCATTGTCAATTAAAAAGATGGAAGCCTTTTTTAGGACACATAAATATCTGGTTGAACATTTGTATGCACCGGTTCGCAGAGGACTGATGGACGAGATTAATTGGGACGACCGGTTAATCGGTATCAAAGGCTCTCGGGGAGTGGGGAAGACGACGTTCTTGTTGGATTATGCGCGTGAACATTTTGGAGCGGACAACAAAGAATGTCTGTATGTCAATCTGAACCACTTTTATTTTACGGAGCGGACATTGGTGGATTTTGCTTCCGAGTTTCGGGCAAAGGGCGGCAAGGTGTTGCTGATTGATCAGGTGTTCAAGTATGCCGGATGGTCCAAAGAGCTTCGATATTGTTATGACCATTTTCCTGATTTGAAGATTGTTTTTTCCGGCTCGTCTGTGATGAGGCTAAAGGAAGAAAATCCGGATTTGTCAGGGAAAGTGGTTTCGTATAATTTGCGGGGATTTTCTTTTCGCGAGTTCTTTAATTTGATGTCGGGGAATCAGATTCCTGCCTATACGTTTGACGATGTGTTGATGCACCATCAGGAGATTGCGGAAGCGATTTGCGCGAAAGGTAAACCGATGGCCTATTTTCAGGATTATCTGCATCATGGTTTTTATCCGTTCTTTTTGGAGAAACGGAATTTCTCGGAGAATTTGTTGAAGACCATGAATATGATGTTGGAAGTAGATGTTTTGTATATCAAACAAATCGAACAGAGCTATCTGCCTAAGTTGCGGAAGTTGCTTTATCTGCTGGCGGTCAGTGCGCCTTGTACGCCGAATGTCAGTCAGTTGAGTAAAGAGATTGAGATGTCGCGTGCGACGGTGATGAATTACATTAAGTATTTGGCAGATGCCCGTTTGATGAATATGCTTTATCCGAAGGGAGAGTCTTTTCCCAAGAAACCGGCGAAAGTATATATGTATAATTCCAATCTGATGTATCCGATTCGTCCGATGGAAGTGAATATGCAGGCCGTGCGTGAATCGTTCTTTTATAATCAATTGTTGAAAGACAATCAGGTGAATGAAGGAGGGAAGAACGCTCATTTTCTGGTAAACGGCAAATATAATTTCCGAATTGAGGAGAATATGAAGGTAAAGAACATACCGGAGTTATATTATGCGGTGGACAAAATGGAAATAGGGACGGATCATTTGATTCCGCTTTGGCTTTTCGGCTTTTTGTATTGAAATAACATTATAAATACTAATAGTAAGAGTCTATGACAAAACAAAAGAAATTTATTACTTGTGATGGTAACGAAGCTGCGGCGCATATTTCTTATATGTTTAGCGAAGTAGCTGCGATTTATCCGATCACACCTTCATCTACAATGGCAGAGCATGTGGATGAATGGGCGGCAGCCGGTCGTAAGAATATTTTCGGCGAGACGGTTATGGTGCAGGAAATGCAGTCTGAAGGAGGTGCGGCCGGAGCGGTTCACGGCTCTTTGCAAGCTGGTGCGCTGACGACGACTTACACGGCATCTCAGGGTTTGTTGTTGATGATTCCAAACATGTATAAAATCGCAGGTGAGTTATTGCCTTGCGTATTCCATGTTTCTGCCCGTACATTGGCTTCTCATGCCTTGTGTATTTTTGGCGACCATCAGGATGTGATGGCTTGTCGTCAGACCGGTTTCGCGATGTTGTGCGAAGGTTCTGTACAGGAGGTGATGGATTTGGCAGGCGTTGCCCACGT
>CALUTX010000233.1 GCA_944323815.1 uncultured Parabacteroides sp.
ACAACGGATCAATTTGACTACGGATAAGGAAGTGGTATTTGCCATGCAACCTACTGCAATGAATCTGGAGGGAGTCACGGTGATTGCAAGTAATCCGGGGCGGACTGAGGCCGGTGCGCGTGGTATAGAGAAACAGGCGATGAACGTCATGAATGTAATGAGTGCGAAAGCGATAGAGTTATCACCGGATATTACGGTCGCCAACGTCATTCAGCGGATGTCGGGGGTTACAGTAGAACGGAATAGTAGCGGGGAAGGGCAGTATGCGATTCTGCGCGGAATGGACAAACGATATAACTATACATTGGTTAATGGGGTAAAGATACCCAGTCCGGATAATAAAAACCGCTTTGTCCCATTGGACATTTTTCCATCTGAAATGTTGGACAGGCTGGAGGTGACAAAGTCGTTGACGGCAAGTATGGAAGGAGATGGAATCGGGGGCGCGGTTAATCTGATAATGAAAGACGCTCCTTCTGAGCGCCAATTGACGGCGAACGTGTCGACGGGATATAATGCGATGTATTTTGGGCGCGATTTTCAGTCTTTCAATTATGGGGCAATCGCCAAAAAATCTCCTTATGAAGCCATGGGGAAACCGGAAGATTACCGTGTTTCGATTGACGATTTTACGATGAAAAATTTACACATGAAATGGAAGAAACCATTACCAGACTTGACAGCCGGGCTTTCTTATGGGGATCGTTTTTTTGCAGATAAGTTGGGGGTGATGTTGGCTGCCAGTTTCTTGAATACTTATCGAGGAAAAGAGAGTCTCTTATATTACCAGCCGGGAACGAGTCATCATGGGGTTGAAGATCGTAACTATTCTTCACAGCAAATGCGTATCGGTGCGCATCTTAAATTGGATTATTCCATCAATGATAAGCATAAATTGACGTGGTATAACGGATATATGGATATGCGCGAAGCAGAAGTTCGGGACGGGGAAGACGAACAGGAACGGGCAGTCCGAATGAAATGGAACCATCAGTATATCATTAATTCAACGTTGAAAGGGGAACATTTGTTCCTAGAGGATGGCATATTGAAATTGAATTGGTCGGCCGTTTTGTCGAAAGCTTTCAGCGAAACCCCGGACAATACTGAGATTTACATCAACCAGCAGCATGTCTATTCGACGGATGCCGCCCGGCGTCGCTGGGAACATAATTCTGACAGGGATAAGGCCGGATATGTAGATTTGGCTTATAAATGGAAATTGGCAGACGGATCTGTGTTTGATTTCTCGGTGGGTGGAATGTATCGTGACAAAAAACGAGATAGTTTTTTCAACGAATATATGTTTAATTCGGCAACCGGAACGGAGCATCCTCAATACATCAACCAAGATTGGTTCAATTTTGATGAGATTAAATTCTCACTTAAAAGTCCGTACGGGAATATTGGCGACCCTTTGAATTACGATGCAACGGAACGAATCGGGGCCGGATACGGTATGGTCAAGTACACGCTGAATAAATGGGAATTGATTGCCGGTGTGCGTGTTGAACATACGAATCAAGGATATGTCTTGAAGTTCCCTCGCGATGTCGACCCGGAGGGTAATCAGAAATACACGGATGTTTTACCCAGTTTTCATGCCAAGTATAATGTGCATTCGAACGCTAATTTGCGTTTCTCTTATGTACGGGCAATCAATCGGCCGAGTTTCTTTGAAATAGTTCCTTATAGTATCGTCAACGAGGATTACAAAGAAAAAGGTAATCCCGATTTGGAACATACGATTGCCGATAACATTGATTTGCGTTACGAGTTCTTCCCGAAGTCATCCGAACAGTTTATGGTAGGATTGTTTTACAAGAAAATCCAAGACCCGATTGAATATGGTTTGCTGAATGAAGGGAATGATACCTACTATATGCCGATGAATTTTGGTGATGCAAACAATTTAGGTGTTGAGGTGGACATTATGAAATATTTCAATTGGTTTGGTATTAAAGCCAATTACACCTATACACATTCCAAGATTACGACGGATAAATGGATTATGGAAGACGCTGAAGTCCGTTCGGTGAGCCAATCCAGACCTTTGTTCGGGCAGGCGGCTCATGTCGCGAATCTTTCGCTTCTGTTTAAAGATACAGAACATGGCTGGGAAGGACAGATAGCGGGGAGCTATACCGGAAAACGGTTGAGTGATATTTCCAATTGGTTTGATGATGACATTTGGGAAGACGGATACACCCAGTTGGATGTCTCGCTTGAGAAAAGTTTTAAAAATGGAATTAGCCTTTTCGGAAAGGCATCAAATCTTTTGGACGTTCCTGTTTTACGTTATATTCACAAAGGACCGCATACCGAAAGTGTGAATTCTGAGCGTCATGACGGGAATGTAATCGAACGAAAAGAATGGCACGGTCAGTCGTTCATGATAGGTATTCGATATACACTTTAAAAGTAAATTAAAATAACTAAAGTATGAAAACGAAAGCATTATTAGTAAGTGCAGTGTGGATGATGATGACATTGGCTGCATGTAGTGATGACGAACCGATAGATTCGGAAAATCAAGGAGGTAATGACGAACCTAATACGGAAGCCATAGAAGGTGAAGTAGAAGGGGTATGGGAAGCTAATTCTGTCGTAATGGTTTCTGGACACATCACTGTTCCCGAGGGAAAAACATTGACGATTGAAGAGGGCGTTCAGGTTATCTTTAGTGATGAGGGAGTGGGTGTAAACCATGTGCCCATTGAGTTTACGGTTGATGGCAATCTGTATTGTGAAGGAACTGCGGAAAATCCGATTTTACTTTCGGTGGCAGAAGACCAACGTACCGAAGCCAATAAATTTGCAGGTCTTTGGGGCGGAATTGTAGCTTCTGAAACTTGTGGCGAAATGTTGATAAACCATACGATTATCGAATATACGGGCGGACAGGTTATCGAAGGTTCTCCTGCTGCCACCGCTGGTGTTTACACGGCCGGAGACGATGCGTATCCTCAGATTACAACCAATAATATCAAGGGAAAGTATGTGGTCACGAATTCGATTATTCGGAATGGATGGTCTGACGGAATTTATCTGATGGGCGGACAAGCCATTATTGCAAATAATATTTTTTCGGCCAATGGTTTTGACGGTGCGGAAGCTGTGAATGTGAAAGCGGGATGTCAGGTAGATGTAGCCGGAAATATCATGTTCAGTCCGAATACGAATGGTCTGAAACTTTCCAGCTCCGGTCAGAGTGAAACACGCGGACAGGCAAGAATACAGGCATATAACAATACAATCATAAACTCTGGCTGGCGCCGTGACGGAGAGAAAGGTGGTTGTATTTATGTAGAAAAAAATGCCTTGGCAAATGTGTTTAATAATCTGATTGTCAATTGTAAGTTCCGTGCCATGACGCCGAGCTTTAGTATTCCAAACAATCCGGAGGAAGGTTACGACGATGATTCTTTTATTGACTACAATTATTATGCTTCCGGGAATCAGGAAAGTTCGGTTGTTTATGAAGAGGAAAGTGGCGTGGCTTATGCATGGGAAGGATACAATTATGCGCATGAAGATTATAATGTGGGGATAGTGGATGCCAACAGTATCATTGCGGCAGAAAATGACTCGAAAGATCCGCTGTTCGTGAATTTTGACATCAATGCGACTGATTTGAGAAGTTATGATTATGATGATGCGTGGAATTTCCATTTGCAGTCGGGTTCGCCTGCTTTGACTGGGGCTTATGATGGGGCAGATGCAACATTGGCTCCTTATTTCCAAACAAATGGCCTGACGGTGGGCGGTGAAACATATACTTCTCCTGCTATACAGGCTCATTTTGGTGCTTTGGGCATAGAATAATCCGGAAAAGAAATGAACAGACGAAATTATTTACAGACATTATCTGCTCTATTTGCTGTTTCCGCTTTGGGCTGTACGCCGACTCGTAAAGAGTCGGCCTCGCAGACTCCGGAGGCTGAGGCTGTTTTGCCCCAAGGAATGACTTTTGAACTTCCCGATTTGCCGGAGGAGGCGAAGAATTTCTACCTCGTCAGTGATTTGGGTAGAAATGGATATTATGAGCAAAAAACAATTGCGGAGTTGATGGGGAAAATGGCTGAACAGGTGGATATCGAGTTTGTGGTGGCAGCCGGTGATACACATCATTTTGAAGGTGTGGCAAGCATTGATGACCCTCTTTGGATGACGAATTATGAATTGGTTTATAGCCATCCGGAATTGATGCTTGAATGGTTTGCCGTCAACGGTAACCATGAGTATCGCGGAAATACACAGGCAGTGTTGGATTACAGCAAGAAAAGCCGCCGATGGATAGCTCCCGCACGCTATTATGCAAAGGTTGTGGAGGGGGGTGAAAATGAGAACGCTTTGCTGGTGTTCATCGACACGCCTCCTTTGATTGACAAGTATCGGGAAGATGTAGAAAAATATCCGGATGCTTCCCGGCAAG
>CALUTX010000234.1 GCA_944323815.1 uncultured Parabacteroides sp.
CAATTGACCGACTGATTTGAGATCTGAAGATGCTTATAACATTATTCTTGAATCAATTCAAAACAGTTTCTAAAAAAATAGGAAAATGAAAACATTGCAATCCTTACTTAAACAATATACGTTTGATGAGATTCTTCCTTATTTTCAGGAGTTGTATCTGAAGAATGAACCGGAGCAGGTAGAACATTTGAATTGGGAAGGTTATCGAAAAATTTATCAATCGTTGCAGGATTTGGAGGTAGAGTCGTCGTCCTGTTATATCTGTTTATCTTCTCGATGGGAAGGATGTGTGCCAATGATTGATATGAATTGTCGCGTGATTCATGGAAAAATCATGTGCGGACCGGTGGCGACTTATTTGTCTTGGCCGGAAATTGTAGGTATGAAAATATGTGTTCGTAAAGGAGTTGTGATTACCCCGCAAGAATTGGTTGCCGGTTTACTTTGGGAAATGACTTATTTTGGAGGATCTGAAGAACAGATAAAAGATAATCTGTTTGATAAACTGATTGAGAGGGTAGAAAAGAAAACAAAGTCGGAAACGTAGTTTATGAATCTAAGCGTATAGGTGCCGCGATGCCATGTTCCAAGAGGTACCGGTTTCCTGAATTTATTTCACGATATGCATCAGATTCTACAGCATAGAGATCTCCCTTGTATATTTGGGCGAAACGTACGGCATACATCGTTCCGCTGACAGTTGGACACTGGGCAACGATAATTTTTTGTGATAATACGACTTGCATCCGACAACGGGCGACTAACCGTGTCGGATTTGCTTTCACGCCGAAAGGATGTTCCGACAGAATCAATCCACCTTTAGCAATAATCTCTTCTTGTAAGGCTTTATTCGATTTGGGATGGGTGATGTCCAATCCCGATGCGACGATGGCAATGGTTTTTCCTCCCGCATCCAGACACCCCTGATGAGCAGCTGTGTCGCAACCTAAGGACAGTCCGCTCACGATGGGATGTCCTTCTGATGCGCACTGGAATGCCAATTGGTAAGCGACATTCAGACCTTCGGCGTCCGCTTTTCGCGCTCCGATTATGGTGATACAATTGTTATTGTGAATCAACTCTTTATCACCTAATAGGTGAATGAGTACCGGAGCATCAAACCCCAGATTCTCTTTAAAGTGTTTGGGATATTGTGGATTATAATAGGAAAGAGTAATGATTCCCGCTTCGGTTTGTTTTTGTAGAATCTGTATGGCTTTTACACGTTTGTCTTCTGTCTGGCTAATCCATTTGTTGAGTTGTTCTTCACTGCTTTCGAATATTTGTTTGGACGAATAGCCGGATAATTGTAGACTTAACAATTCTTCGGCGGAAGGGATGATATTTTGAGGTTGGATTTTATCCATGGTCCTTTTTTATTTGCAAAGAAAGGCTTTCGTTCTGCTAAAACAAGGCATTACCTGAATATATTCTGCTTATGCTTCATTTTGGCATTACTTTTTCTCATCTTTGCATTATAAAAATAAAAAAGATATGAGGTCAACGGTTGTAATTGGAGATGTACATGGTTTGGATGTTTGGAAACAAATAGTAGAGAAACATCCGGGTTGCCGAATCGTATTCTTGGGGGATTATTTAGACCCGATAGAATATTTGCCGCGTAACTATTTGTTGCATAATTTGCAAAATATCATAGCGTTGAAAAAGAACCATCCGGATGACGTAGTGCTCTTGTTGGGCAATCATGATTTACACTATTTCTGCACCGATATAACGGTTGGTTCCCGATTTGATTTTTCGATTGGAGAAAAAGCATCTCGCTTGTTTTTAGCGCACATGGATTTGTTTTGTTATGCTTATCAGGATGAAAAGACGATATTTACACATGCCGGTATTTCTCAGGAATGGTTTGAAAATGACTTTCATGGAAATCTCCGTTTGCCGATAGCTGAGCAACTCAATCATCCTGCGGATGCGCAAATACCGGCTTTATGCCGGTTGGGACATTTGCGAGGAGGTGAGGAGGGACAAACCGGTGGCATCTTTTGGGCGGATGTGGATGAGTTGACAGATCCGTTGCATGGTTTCACGCAGATTGTGGGGCATAATCGGGTGGCAGAGGTAACAGAACGCTGCGGGAAGCATGATAACAAGATTGTCTTTTGTGATTGTTTATGGAATGGAAATTATTTATTTATAGACGAATAAAGGAGGTAGATTTATGGCAAAAGACCTGTTTAACAAGTACATTTGGTTAGTCGATACAATTTATCGGGCCAAACGGATTACGTTTGAAGAGATTAACGAGCGTTGGTTACGTTCCAGACTGAGCGAGGGGGTGGATATTCCGTTGCGGACTTTCCACAATTGGCGTGGACAAATCGAGGAAATTTTTGACATCAATATCGAATGCGACCGGAAAGGAGGCTATTGTTATTACATTGAAAATGTAGATGATATAGAGAAAGGCGGCGTCCGGAGTTGGTTGTTGAATACGTTTGCCGTCAATAATCTGATTAATGAAAGCCATCATTTGAAACCCCGTATTCTGTTTGAGGAAATTCCTTCCGGACGGCAATTCCTGACGCCGATTATCGAGGCTATGCGGGATAATCTGACGCTCGAAATCACCTATCAAAGCTATTGGCGGGATGAACCGAGTGTGTTTGAAATGGAACCTTTTTTCGTGAAGGTATTCAAACAACGCTGGTATGTCATTGCCCGGAGTCCTTATTATGATGATATTCGAATTTATGCGCTCGACCGGATACAACACTTGACCAACACCAATAAGTCGTTTACTTATCCGAAGGATTTTTCCCCGAAAACCTATTTCAATTTTTCTTTCGGCATTATCCGGGATGAAGAATGTCCGGTTGAACGAGTGCGCATCAAAGTATTTGACAATCAGGCGCGCTATTTGGAAGCACTTCCGTTGCATCACAGCCAACAGGAAATTGAAAAAACAGAAGATTACACCGTGTTTGAATATCTTCTTTCTCCCACTTTTGATTTTCGTCAAGAACTCCTTTCACACGGAGTAGCCATCGAAGTCCTTTCTCCCCAATGGCTGCGCGCCGCGCTAACGGAAGAAATCGGGCGGATGGGAGAACGGTATAAATGATTGCCATTATCGACTCATCCTATTGTGAGATTCTTGCGAATGCAGGGGTAAATTGGGGTGGATTTATGTTTCGGCGGCTATTTCCTCCTTTTGGTAGAGTAAACTCTCTTGTTTATATATTTTGTTTGGGAGGGCGATTTTGTTGGACGTATCTTTATCTTGAAAATATGAAAGGAGAAAAAGATATGAAAAAGAAATTGATGATTGCGGGGATGATTTCCGTATTGTTGTTGTCGCCGTTTAGTAACGTTTTATCTTGTGGAAACGAATCGGTTGGGAGCACGACTCTCCAAGACAAGAGGCCGGAGCATAGAGGGCCGGGGGCTTCGATGTTGACGGAAGAACTCATTGAGGAACTCTCTCTATCCGATGAACAGGTGGATAAGTGGAAGGAAATCGAAATTAGCTTCCGGGAAAAAATGGATGCCATGCGCCCGGATATGGATAGCGACGAACGACCGGACCCGGAGGAGATGCGGGCAAAAATGGACGCCATGATGCAAGCATATGACGCGTCTGTAAAGGAGATTCTTTCGGACGAGCAATATAAACAGTTTCAGGAATATCGGGAGAAGAACCGTCCGAAAGGCCGTCCCGGACAAAGACCGGAAAGAATGGACGAGCCTGAACACGAATGGGATGACGAAATACTTTGATCGGAAGAGGGAAAAAGAGGAGTTTCCAAATCGTGTCTTTGTCATGGCGGGCTTGACCCGCCATCCAGTGCTAACAACGGTAATTCATTGGCTACTGGATTCCGGGTCGAGCCCGGAATGACAAGAAACCTTTTTTTGACACATCCTCTTCTCTTTTTATGGAGAAATTTACGCTAACCCGTCTTGTTTTAAGCGTTGAATCCAAGTGCCTATGCGAGAAGATGTTTGGTCCTCTTCGTTCATGTTGTCTATGGGAAGCCCGATGAATTGGCCGTTTACAACGGCGGTCGAGTCGTCGAACGTATATCCGGCCGTCTCCATGCTCCCGATAAAGCGGCATCCTGTGCCTTGCAGTTCTTGGTAAATCGTTCCGATGGCGTCACAGAATGTGTCACTAAAGGAAGATGAATCTCCGCATCCGAACAGGCCGACTAATTTGTCTGACAGATCTAACGACTTAATTTTAGGCAGAAAGTCGTACCAATCGTCTTGTAAATCGCCGGCTCCCCATGTCGAACTTCCGAGTAATAGAACCTCATATTGGCCCAAATCGGCAGGCGATGCCTGACTGACGTTATGGACATCGGCTGGTTGTACACCTAACTTTTCTGCAATTTGATTGGCCACGTTTTCGGTAGTTCC
>CALUTX010000235.1 GCA_944323815.1 uncultured Parabacteroides sp.
GCGCCGCGTAACTTCATTACGGCGCATGGCGCACATGCCGAGAACTGGGTGGACTATGAGAACCAGCCCTCTCTTCACATGGCGCATCTCTTCAGCCACGCCGGTGCGCCTTGGCTGACGCAATACTGGGTGCGGCGGATTAAGAAAGAGGTCTTTGGCGACATCACGCCCTACGGAGGCTACAACGGCGATGAAGATCAAGGGCAGATGGGTGCGCTGGGTGTACTGATGGCGATTGGGCTGTTCGACGTGCAAGGCGGTGCGTCGGTCGATCCGCAGTATGAAATCACCTCGCCGATTTTCGACAAAGTAACCATCCGGTTAGATAACAAATACTATCCGGGTAAAGAGTTTGTCATCCGGACGAAAAACAATTCGCCGGAGAACGTCTATATCCAGTCCGTCCGTTTGAACGGCGAACCGCTCAACAGCTACCACTTTCCGCACAGCGAGTTCGTGAAGGGCGGTGTTCTGGAAATCGAGCTGGGCCCCGAACCGAACAAAAGTTGGGGTGTGGAATAATCAGGGACATGAAAGTGATAAAGGTCAATACGAACGATTATTGAGAATAAGATGAAAGGATTATGTAGTTTGTTATTCTGTATGTTGCCTTTTGCCCTTTGGGGGCAGGTAAAGGAGAAATCGGATGTGAAGGAGATCATTGTGATCTGTAAAACGCATTTCGACATTGGGTACACCCATCGGGTGGACGAGGTGGTCGATTACTACCGGACGGATATGATCGACCGGGCGTTGAAGGCGATGGACGCTTCTGCCAGTCTGCCGAAGGAACAGCAGTTCGCGTGGACCATTCCCGGCTGGGTGCTCTACAAGACGATGGAAGACTGGGACGGGCAAAGCTCGGAACGGAAGAAGAAGCTGGAGGAACAGTTCCGCACGGGGCATCTGATTTCGCACGCCTTGCCGTTCACGTTGATATCGGACATTAGCGGCGTAGAGGAGATGGCGCGGGGATTGAACTTCTCTTCGAAGTTGAACCGTCAATATGGTTTCCCCCTGTCCCGCTCTGGAAAGATGACGGACGAGCCTTCGCATACGGGAGCGATGGCGACAGTGCTGGCCAATGCAGGGGTGAAGTTCCTGCACATTGGTTGTAACTGGCCGAGCGGTTTCGTGAAGACGCCGGGATTGTTCTGGTGGAAAGGGCCCGACGGTTCGCGTGTGTTGACCTTCTATTCGGCAAGCTATAGCACGAGTAACGCGATGACGCCCGGTTGGGTCGGCCCTAATGACCCGATGGTGGGGAAGAACCTCTTGCCTCCGGCCGACTGGCCCTATAAGGTGTGGCCCGCTATCCTGGTGACGGGTGACAATTCCGGACCGCCAACAGCCGAGTGCATCAAGGAGTTGTTCGACGATGCGCATAAGCAGATGCCGGGTGTCCGTGTGCACATGGGGACGATGGATGATTTCTATGATGCGTTGATGAAGGAAAATCCGGATATACCCGTTGTCCGTTCGGCGATGCCGGACACTTGGATACATGGTGTGATGTGCGATCCGGGAGGCATCCGCCTGTTGCGTGAGACCCGTTCGCTGCTGCCGACTGCGGAGGCGTTGAACACCCAGTTGGGCATCTGGGGAACGAATGTCGCCGATATTGCCCAAGAGGTCGCGACGGCATACGAGAAGATGCTACTCTACGACGAGCATACATGGGGCGGCTCCGGCTCGGTCAAAGAGTATGGCGAAGCCTTTAAGCAACAGCCTGCCGATGCCTACAAGAACCTGGAAGTCTCTTGGGAAGACAAGACCGACTATATCCGCGATGCTTCGCAGATCACCCGCAAGTTGCTGGCCGACGATATGGCCTACCTGGCGAACCATGTCAAGAGCAAGGAGGCTTCGGTGCTGGTCTATAACCCGCTGGCATGGAAACGTTCCGGCTGGGTCGAGACCGACAAGGGGCGTCTGTATGTGAAAGATGTCCCAGCAGGCGGCTATCGAGTCGTCTCTGCCGACAAAGTGGAGCGTACCCAAGCGAAGACCATACAGGGCAATTCGATTGAGAACAAGTATTATAAATTGGTCTTCGATGTGGAACGGGGTGTCGTCGTCTCCCTGATTGACAAGCAGACAGGCCGGGAGTGGATTGACGAAAGCATGGGTGTCGGTTTCGGGCAATACCTGAACGAACGCTTCACCTTTGAGCAGACGTTGGACTACACGATGACCTACCAGCAGGGACGTGCCAAAGACTGGCCGCATCCGGGTATGCACAAGCCGGGTATGGTCTCCGAGAAAGTGATGCCCTATCGCGCCGCCTCTCCCCGCAGCGGGAAGCTGAAGATTACGCGTGACGGTGCGCTCCAAATCGCCGAACTCTTGATGCCGGCAGACAAGGCGGGCCACCTGCCTGCCTCCACGCTGCGTGTTTCCCTCTATGACGACCAGCCCTATATTGACCTGGAGGTGACGATTGAGGGGAAGGAGAAGGACAACTGGCCGGAAGCGGATTGGCTCTGCCTGCCCTTCCGTGTGGACCATCCGGAGTTTAACGTCTATCGGCAATTGGGCGTCATGAACCCCGCAACCGACATCCTGCCGGGTGCTAACCGCCACTTGTATGCAGCCGAGTATGGCGTGACGATTACGGGCGAAGACGGGGCTGGGTTTGCCGTCTGTCCGATCGACCATCCGCTGTTGAGCTTGGGGACGCCGGGCTGCTGGAAGTATTCGGACGACTATGTGCCGGAGAAGCCCATCGTCTATCTCAATCTCTACAACAACCAGTGGAACACAAACTTCCGCTATTGGTATCCCGGCACGTGGAGTTCCCGCGTGCGTCTTTGGGCGGTGAATAAGGAGACGAAGCAATCGGCGCAACAGTTTATGACCCGTGCACTCGAAGCGCGTAACGGATTGGTGAGCACGTCGGTGAAGGCGCAAGCGGGGACGCTTCCCGCAAGCGCATCGGGCGTGACAGTCTCCCGTCCGGGCGTCGTGGTTACGGCGTTCGGAACCGATCCGGATGGGAACGACGGGACCCTGCTTCGCATTTGGGAGTTGGCAGGCATCTCTGGCAAACTCACCGTCACTCTGCCCGAAGGCATGCAGGTTTCTTCCGCCCAACCGGTCAACCTGCGTGGCGAAAAGGCGGGCGAAGCCTATCCGGTCAAGTCCGGTAAGCTGGAATTGGACTTACCGAAATATGCACCTGCCAGCTTTATTTTGAAATAGAAAATCACGAAATGGTGATGAATGATTGGAAACGTTATTATTCGCATTCGGATTGTTAGGATGCGGGTAATAACGTTTAGCCTTATCCTAAGTTTAATTACTTACTGCCTTTAGAACCTTCCCAATGTCTTATTTTGCTAAGTGTAGTTAGCAAAATGAGTATGCAAGGTGTTAAGTGAACGGAAAAGCGTTGTGATTGCTGAAAAATTTCCTTAATTGGATGGACGCAATAAAAAAATGTATTACTTTTGTACCCGATTTACAGGGCGAGAGACAGCAAGACAAATGATGATAAGCCTTGTTCCGAAAACGAATAGAGAAGAAGTTAAATAAAGTCAATCAATTAAATTTATTTCAAGATGGCTACATTAGATTTAAGCAAGTACGGAATTCAGAACGTCAAAGAGATCGTTCACAATCCGTCTTATGATGTTCTGTATGCAGAAGAAACAAAGGCTGGTTTGGAAGGCTACGAAAAGGGCCAGGTAACCGAACTGGGTGCTGTAAACGTGATGACAGGTATCTATACCGGTCGTTCTCCTAAGGACAAATTCTTTGTATATAATGAAGCAAGCAAGGATACTGTATGGTGGACTTCAGATGAATATAAGAATGACAACAAGCCTTGTTCGGAAGAGGCATGGGCTGATTTGAAGGCTAAAGCTGTTAAGGAATTGTCAGGCAAACGTCTGTTTGTTGTAGATACATTCTGCGGTGCAAACCCGGCTACTCGCCTGAAAGTTCGTTTCATCATGGAAGTTGCTTGGCAGGCTCACTTCGTAACGAACATGTTCATCCGTCCGACAGCTGAAGAACTGGCTAACTACGGTGAACCTGACTTCGTATCATTCAACGCTGCTAAGGCAAAGGTTGACAACTACAAAGAACTGGGCTTGAACTCTGAAACAGCTACGGTATTCAACCTGAAGACGAACGAACAAGTTATCTTGA
The DNA here is from genome assembly GCA_944323815.1 of uncultured Parabacteroides sp. Lineage (GTDB taxonomy): Bacteria > Bacteroidota > Bacteroidia > Bacteroidales > Tannerellaceae > Parabacteroides. The sequence continues at coordinate 4,153 of CALUTX010000235.1, forward strand.
ACACTTGGTACGGTGGTGAGATGAAGAAGGGTATCTTCTCTATCATGAACTACCTGAACCCGTTGCGTGGTATCGCTTCTATGCACTGCTCGGCTAACACGAACATGGAAGGAACAGATACAGCTATCTTCTTCGGTCTGTCTGGTACAGGTAAGACTACCTTGTCTACTGACCCGAAACCACTGTTGATTGGTGACGACGAACACGGACGGGATGACGAAGGCGTATTCA